>NZ_LWBL02000017.1 GCF_001644195.2 Bacillus marinisedimentorum
CACCTAAAAACACGCCATGCCGAACGGCAGGGCGTGTTCCAGGTTTCATTATTCATAATGATTTGTGACGATTTCCGCACAGTCGGCACAGAGTGTCGGGTGTTTTTCGCTGCTTCCGACAGTCGGCTTGACTACCCAGCAACGGTCACATGTTTCCCCTTCGGCCGGTTCGATTGTAATGGCAAGGCCTTCAAATACCTGGGCATTTGCAGGCGCCTCATCTTTGGAACCCCCAAATTCAAGCTGGGAAACAATGAATAGACTGTCAAGGTCATTTATTGTATCAAGCAATTGTTTTGTTTCTTCATTCGGGTACAGGACCGCTTTGGCTGTCAGTGATTTCCCGATGACTTTTTCATTCCGGGCATTTTCTAAAGCTTTCAGCACGTCATCCCTGATTTCCATAAACTTATCCCATTTGGCTTCAAGCATGTCGCTGTCATTAATCTCTTCATTCTTCGGCATATCTGTCAGCTGGATGCTCTCTGCCTCCCGATCAGGAATATAACTCCACACTTCCTCGGCAGTATGTGACAAAATCGGAGCGACCAGCTTCACAAGTGCAAGCAGCGTTTCATGCAGAACGGTCTGGATCGCACGCCGGCTTTTGTCATTCTCCGGCTGGATGTATAGCACATCTTTTGCGATGTCGAGATAAAATGAACTTAATTCGATTGTGCAGAAGTTATGGACCGAATGATAAATGGATGCAAATTCATAATTATCATATGAATTGGTGACTTTATCAATCAGCTTGTTAAGTTTAACGAGCATATAACGGTCCACTTCGTTAAGTTCATCAACCGGTACAGCATGAGATTTCGGGTCAAAGTCATTCAAGTTGCCGAGCAAGAAACGGAACGTATTGCGGATTTTACGGTACACTTCTGCAACCTGCTTAAGGATTTTATCAGACAGCCGCACATCTGCCTGGTAGTCGACTGAAGCAACCCAGAGACGGAGGATGTCTGCGCCGAGCTGTTTCATGATTTTCGCTGGAACGACCACATTCCCCTGTGACTTACTCATTTTGCGCCCCTCTCCGTCGAGGGTAAACCCGTGACTCAGCACGCCTTTATATGGAGCTTTGCCGGTTACTGCAACACTGGTCGACAGGGAACTGTTGAACCAGCCTCGGTACTGGTCGGAGCCTTCCAGATAAAGGTCAGCCGGCCGCTGCAGTTCTTCACGCTCGACGAGTACAGCCTGGTGGGAAGAACCCGAATCAAACCAGACATCCATGATATCCTGTTCTTTCGTGAATTTCCCGTTAGGGCTGTGTTCGGACGTGAACCCATCCGGCAGAAGGTCTTTCGCTTCCCGCTCGAACCAGACATTGGATCCATGCTTCCTGAACAAGTCCGAAACATGTCCGATCGTTTCATCATTGATGATCGGCTCTCCGTCTTCGCCGAAAAAGACCGGAATCGGGACCCCCCAGGCGCGCTGACGGGAAATACACCAGTCTTCACGGTCTTTGACCATGTTATAAAGACGTGTTTCTCCCCATTTCGGAATCCACTCAACCTCTTCGACAGCTTGCAGCAATTCGCTGCGGAAATCCTTAATGGAAGCAAACCACTGGGATGTCGCCCGGAAGATGGTTGGTTTTTTTGTACGCCAGTCGTGCGGATAGGAGTGAGTGATGAATGACAGTTTCAGCAGGGCGCCATTCTCTTCAAGCTTCTCCGTAATAGGCTTATTCGCTTCATCATAGAACATGCCGTCGAATCCGGGAGCTTCTTTTGTCATATAGCCTTTTTCATCGACAGGGCAAAGGACATCAAGTCCATACCGCTTCCCGATGATAAAGTCATCTTCACCGTGTCCAGGCGCTGTGTGCACACAACCGGTACCTGCTTCTGTCGTAACGTGATCACCAAGCATCACGAGGGAATCCCGTTCATAAAATGGATGGGTGGCGACAGCTTTGTCAAGCTCGGCTCCTTTGAATGTCTTGACGGTCTCATAGTCTTGCCAGCCCAGCTCTTCAGCAACATCATCAAGGAGCTCGGCAGCGATGACAAATTTTGTTCCGGCCGTTCTAACAACGGCATACTCAAGGTCAGGGTGGAGAGCAATTCCCAGGTTTGCCGGAATCGTCCAAGGAGTTGTCGTCCAGATGATGATCTTTTCATCACCTTCCAGCACGCCTTTTCCGTCTTTCATATCAAAAGCCACGTAGATGGAAGGCGAGCGCTTATCCTGATACTCGATTTCCGCTTCGGCAAGCGCTGATTCGGAAGAAGGAGACCAGTAAACAGGCTTGAGGCCTTTATAGATGTATCCTTTCTTTGCCATCTCGCCGAATACTTTGATTTGCTGCGCTTCATATTCCTTTGTCATCGTTACATAAGGATTATCCCAATCCCCTCGGACCCCGAGCCGTTTGAACTGTTCACGCTGGCGGTCGATTTGCTCATATGCATATTGTTCGCAAAGCTTTCTGAATTCCGCCACACTCATTTCCTTACGGTTCACTTTTTTGTTTTTCGTGAGAGCCGTCTCAATCGGCAGCCCGTGTGTATCCCAGCCCGGTACGTAAGGAGCATGGTATCCGCTCATCGATTTATAACGCACGATGAAATCCTTCAATACTTTGTTGAGCGCATGTCCCATATGGATATCGCCATTGGCATATGGAGGGCCGTCGTGCAGGACGAACAGCGGACGCCCTTCGGTCCGTTTTTGCACTTTTTCATAAATGCTGCTTTCTTCCCAATTTTCCTGAATGTCCGGTTCCCGCTTCGGCAAGTTGCCGCGCATCGGAAATTCTGTCTTAAGCATTAGTAGTGTATCTTTATAGTCCATAAAGCCGCCTCCTAAAATACAATGTCTCTTTTTCATATTAACCAGCATCTGGAACAAAAACAGCAGACAAACAAAAAACCAGCCCTGCCCCCTGCAATAGGGACGAGCTGGTTTTCCCGCGGTACCACCCTGATAGGCAAATAGACATTTGCCCGCTTCATTCCATCCGTAACGGAGATGAACCGTTTATCCTTACTGGCGTTAACGTTCAGGATAAATCTCCAGGGTGATCGTTTTCTTTCACTTCACACCGGGCTTGCACCATCCCCGGCTCGCTTTGTGAAGTCGCTTCAAGAAAAACATCCCTGTCATCGATTTCGTTCCATATGCAGGTTGATAAAATAAGAAAATGATTCCGTTAATGAATTATATGTAATCATCCGGAAAACGTCAAGGGCACAGCTTATTCTCCTTCGCCTTCTTCAAGGGCTGCCGCTGCATCATTTACCGTTCCGAGGAGATTATCCCAATCATCATTGTCAATCATATCAAGCTGTGCTTCGACGAGCATTTTGAACCGGGTCCGGAATACTTTGGATTGCTTTCGGAGATCATCCAGTTCTATTTTTAATTTCCTCGATTTGCTCAGCGCTTCATTAATGATACGGTCAGCATTCTTTTCAGCTTCTTTGATGATGAGCTTCGCTTCTTTATTCGCACTTTCCTTTACTTCTTCAGCCGTTTGCTGGGCGATTAAAATCGACTTGTTAAGCGTCTCTTCAATATTTGAGAAATGACCGAGCTTCTCATCAAGTTCATTCAACTTCGATTCCAGCTCTTTTTTTTCACGGATCAGAATTTCATAATCTTTGATTACCTGATCAAGAAATTCATTGACTTCGTCTTCATCATATCCGCGGAATCCCCTGCTGAACTCTTTATTATGGATGTCTAACGGTGTTAACGGCACATTCGCCACCTCCAAATAGTTGCAATTCTTTCCTGTTTTATGAAATTCGACAGGCTCTGTGAATTTCCTTTTTTTCACGCCGTGAATTATTTCTTCCGCCCGTAAGTTATTTTCCATTTGTCTTTTTTTGTCTTATCGCCGATCGCGATAACCTTGCTCCGGCCGTGTCCCCGTACGGAAATGACGTCACCGCTGCTGATTTCGGCAGAAGGCTGCTCCACCGGTTTCCAATTCAGCTTCACATAGCCGTTTTTGATCAAGGGCACAGCCTTTGACCTCGAAAGCCGGTAAATTTCCGATATGACTGCATCAAGCCTCAGTGATGATACAGTTCCCGCCGACTCCTCCCAATTCTCTTCTTTTACGAGCAGGTCGCTTTTTTCGATCGGAACGAGCGTTATTTTGCCTTTGCCGATTGAAGTGAGGTTCAGCTCGATAAAAGATGAAATTTCTTCTGCGACAACCAGCTGGAAGCGGCTCCCGTCTGAGAGGATATCACCGAATTTGCCGCGGGACAATCCCAGGCCCATAAGAGCACCGAGGACATCACGGTGGGATATGGCGATGAATTTTACAGGATACTGAATTTCATACGCAACACAATCAAAATCACCGTGGCCTGGAGAATAGTATTCAGGAAAAAGAAGCGCCCTTTTCCTTTCCACCGCTTCATTTCCACCCCAGAAACCGACACTCACTTCATCATTCTTGCCCGAAAGCGACCGGATGATTTCCTGCTCGCGGGGATTCAGGAAATCTGTCAGCTTCGGTGCATACTGTGCCATCACTTGCTCTTTCCATTCTATTGCCTGGTCGATGAATGCATGTTCTTCAGGCCGGAAATGTTCATGAATGCTCATTTTTTATGCAATCATCTTGAACAGGGCCGCGACACCATACTGTGCGAAGTTCAACGCGATGATGGCGACAATCGGCGAAATGTCAATCATGCCGAGTGGAGGGATGATTCTCCTGAACGGCTCAAGATAAGGTTCGGCAAGACGGGCGAGAAACTGTCCGATGCTTGATTCTCGTGCATTTGGGAACCAGGACATCAAAATATAGCCGATGATTACATATGTGTAGATATTAATTGCTGTCATAATAATTTGGAATAAAAAACCCATTTTAACTAAGTCACCACCTGTTATCATTCATCTCTTGTTCTGCAGCCATCTCTGTAATGGATCCGGTAACATCCACATTGTCCGGAGTGCAAAGGAATGCCTGGTCTCCAAGTTTTTGGATATCGCCTCCGAGTGCATAGACCGTCCCGCTCAAAAAATCCACAATCCGTTTTGCCTGCCCGCGGTCAATGCGCTGCAGGTTAATGATGACAGATCTCCTGTTTTTCAAATGATCTGCAATCTCCTGCGCTTCGGCATACGTTCGCGGCTCATGGAGCACCATGCGGGTAGTTGAATTTTTTTGGATGCTTTGCAGACTGACGACATTTTGTTTCTGCTGTTTGCGGGAAACCGGAAACTCCTCCGGCGCCTCCATTTCTTCTTCGGCATGCTCTTGTATTTCATCATAGTCATCTTCCAGTTCAAAAAAACGTTTGATTTTCGTTTTGAAACTCATGAAGGTGCACCTCCGCTGAATAATCCCATTGATTTATTCTCCAACCAGGGCAGAACCGATCCGGACATATGTTGACCCTTCCTCCACTGCGATTGTGTAATCGTTGGACATGCCCATGGACAGTTCGCCACAGGGAGCATGCGCGTATCTTTTTTCCTTGATTTCTTCCTGCAGTCGTTTTACTTTCCTAAACGTCTGCCTGATCACTTCTTCATCGTCTGTATGGGGAGCCATCGTCATCAGGCCGACAACCTTGATTTTCGGATAAGCTTCCAGTTTGTCCACAAAAGATATGACATTTTCAGGCGGGAGGCCATGTTTGGATTCCTCTCCGGACGCATTGACCTGGATAAAACAGTTAACCGTCCGGTCGGCCCGTTTCTCAATCTCTTTTGCCAGGGAAAACCGGTCAAGGGAGTGGATAAAATCAACATCCATAATAATATTTTTAACCTTGCGGGACTGCAGGGTCCCGATAAAATGCCAGACAGCCTCACCGCTGATTTCCCGGTGTTTTTCCTTGAATCCGTCATCACGGTTTTCACCGAGATCGGTGATGCCGGCAGCAAGAGCTTCTCTGGCGCGTTCGGTTGTTACATATTTTGTGACGGCAATGACTTTGATGCCATTCGGGTCTCTTCCCGAACGGGCAGCAGCCTGTGCTATATCTTGTTTTATTTTAGTGTATTTTGCTTGCACTGACAATGTTTGTGTCACTCCTCTTTCATACCGATGAAACTCAGCATTCTGCCGGACTTTCCTTCGTCCCGCCGGTGTGAGAAAAACAAATTGTCCGAACATGAAGTACAGTAACCGGTAACGATAATGTTCTTTTCTGGAACACCCGCTTGAATCAAAAGATAACGGTTCAGCTCTTTTATATCAAGCATATAGTGTCCATCCCTTCCGGAAGCCTTGTAAACTGCGGCAGGACAATCAGGTGCGATATTATTCACCGCATCAATGACAGCCTGGTCCACTTCATAACAGCAAGATCCGATTGCAGGACCGATTGCTGCATAAAGGCCGTCATGCGGCAGCCCCTCTTTATCTGTATATGCTTCTACCATTTTTTGTGCCATATTTGACACTGTCCCCCGCCATCCTGCATGGGCAAGTCCCATAAATTGATGATCGGGAGCATAGAAAAACAACGGGACGCAGTCAGCATAGAAAGCGGTTAGAAGCACACCGGCTTCCAGCGTATATAAGCCGTCCGATCCGGGAATGGCGGTTGCCTGTTCCACAGCACCGCTGCCCCTGTCTGCACGGCCAACTTTGGCAGCCTTCACCCCGTGCACCTGTTCTCCAACAACCCAACTGGATAAAGGTATTCCTGTAACGTCAGCAAGCCTTTTCCTGTTCTGCAGGACAAGAGCAGGATCATCGCTCACGTGAAGCCCCATATTGAGGGATGAAAAAGGCGGGCTGCTGACACCGCCATTACGTGTCGTGATGCCTGCAAGCAGGCGGGGATTCCGGCTGGTCCACTGTTCGATCAGCAGTAATTCCGGATTCGCCGTTTTTTGAAAAATCTCCGCTTTTGTCAATGTCATCCTCCTCAGTCGAAACCTGTCAGTCAGGCTGTTTCTATTGTATCACAACCTGGCCCTTTCCGTTCAGATGACCTTGAACTTATTCATCTGAAATCCCTTGATCCGGGTAATGCCTGACAAGAATTACATCATTCCCTATTTTGACAATATTGTGCCATGGAATGACAATTTCACTGTCTTTTCCGAATAACCCCATTTTTCTTTCCCCCGCCGGTATCACAATTGCATCTATTTTTCCGGTCGATGTATTCAATTCGATATCGGAAATTGCCCCAAGCCTTCTTCCGTCCGAAACATTAATGACATCTTTGATCCGGAATTCTGAAATTTTAATCATTGCCGATTCCTCCTTTCTTTCAATATATGAACGCGACGGCAACTTTCATGAGAGAATAAAATGAAGGTGAGTTAATTTTTCGGTTTGAATTTTTCAAGGCAGTCTTCAGCCATATGTATAATGGCGGGTATTGATCGGGAATTGGACAGGCGAGTCTTAAATTGGCAGGTGAATCCTTGTTTTCTGCATTTGCACATGACGCTGCAGTTTTGGGAAGGGCTTCCTGATTCATCAAGCTTGACCATTCAGGCTTCGGGGCATGCTCATGACTATATTTCCGGGCGGGGATGTCTGGAGTTTTATTCAGTTTTCCTCAACATCATCCTTCAATGTCAAGCAATCCACCCGCTGGCTGGCCTTAAGAATGCCGTGGCAGTTATTCACGCTCGTTTACCATGTTTACATAATAAAAATATTGTCCATATAAAAAACCGTTCTATGCAGAACGGTTTTTGTTTTCAGTGTTGGATATTTTTATTCATTTGTTTGATTGCCGCCTTTTCAAGCCTTGACACCTGCGCCTGGGAAATTCCAATTTCATCAGCGACTTCCATTTGGGTCTTCCCCTGGAAAAAACGCTTTTTTATAATCATTTTTTCGCGTTCATTCAAGCGCCGCATCCCTTCTTTCAAGGCCAGTTCCTCAAGCCATTTGATATCACTGCTCTTCTCATCGCTTAGCTGGTCCATTACGTAAATCGGATCGCCGCCGTCATTATAAATGGGTTCAAACAGGGAAACGGGATCCTGGATGGCATCCAGGGCAAAGATGATTTCCTCATGCGGGACATCCAGCACTTTAGAAATTTCCTCGGCTGTCGGCTCCTTCTGCGTTTCCCCCATCAGCTGTTCCCGGGCTTGCAATGCTTTGTAGGCAATATCGCGCAAGGACCTTGAAACCCGGATAGGATTATTATCCCGTAAATACCGCCGGATTTCTCCAATGATCATCGGTACAGCATACGTGGAAAACTTCACGTTTTGACCGAGATCGAAATTGTCGATTGATTTCATCAAGCCGATACAACCGACTTGAAAAAGGTCATCAACATATTCTCCGCGGTTATTGAAACGTTTGATAACACTTAACACAAGGCGGAGATTCCCGTTTACCAGCTTTTCCCGGGCACTGTCATCGCCGCTTTGCATTTCCCTGAAAAGCTTTCGCATTTCTTGGTTGGTTAATACCGGGAGTTTCGAAGTATCTACTCCACAAATTTCAACTTTATGTCGTGTCAAATCTTTCCCTCCCATCAGGAGATGCTGTTTCAAAAGTAAGTATCTCCTGGGAAGGGAAATTTATGCACCTGACGAAGCGGGCCTGTTTCCAAAAACAGGATGAACCCTTGAGCCGAATGCGTTAGACCATTTTATTAAATTCTTTTCGAAGCCGTTTAATGATTCGTTTTTCAAGCCTTGAGATGTAAGATTGAGAAATGCCGAGCATGTCTGCTACGTCCTTTTGGGTTTTCTCCTCTCCGCCTGCCAGTCCAAAACGGAGCTCCATGATTTGTTTCTCCCTTTCATTCAAGCGCTCAAGTGCCTTTATAAGCAGCTTTTTATCGACACTTGCTTCAATGTCTTTTGTGATGATATCTTCTTCCGTTCCAAGAATATCGGACAAAAGCAGTTCATTGCCGTCCCAGTCAATATTCAGCGGTTCATCGAATGAAATTTCAGACCTGATTTTATTATTGCGGCGCAAATACATAAGAATCTCATTTTCGATGCACCTTGAGGCATATGTAGCGAGTTTGATCTTTTTTTCGGGATTGAATGTGTTGACTGCCTTAATGAGCCCGATTGTCCCGATGCTGATCAAGTCCTCAATATTAATGCCTGTATTTTCAAACTTCCTGGCAATATAGACGACGAGGCGCAGGTTCCGTTCAATCAAAATGGATCGTGTCGCTTTATCTCCTGAAGGAAGCTTTTCCAACAGATGTGCTTCCTCTTCTTTTGAAAGCGGCGGCGGCAGTGCCTCACTACCTCCGATATAAAAGATTTCATCGGTTTTGATGCCAAGTTTGATTAGAAGTTTATACCACCACAGTGTCAGACGGATCTTCCATTTTGCCATTCCCTTCCCCCCATGTTGTTTTTTGGCTTAGGCGGTTCTTGCCGCCGTCAGAAGCAGTTTCGGATGGACAATACATCCATATTCATCCTCACTCGAAAGCCGGGTTGTACTTAAACCAACTACCGCTTTACCAGTTTCTATAACTTCATTTTGATAATAAAGACGGATTAAATCAGGTTTCAAAGCAGTTAAAAATTGCTGTTCTTGTCCAACTGCTCGATACGGGATGATGCGGAGGCGCTCCTCCCACTCATGAGGATCTTCCCTTCCATCTTCAACAGTGAAATCAACCCACTTTTCCAACTGAGCTGCTGTATCATGCGGCCATTGATCCTGCGTCCTGTAAAAATCGAGAATGAGCACAGGCAAGCGGCTGATCGGATCGAACAGCTGATTCCCTGTATCAATCAGACCCTTGGTTTTGACAGTGAGCCCATCTATGACAATCTCGACCTGAATCAGCTGATCGGTATGAATTGTCCGGGCTTCCGCATCTTCCATCCTCTTTTTGGAAAATAGCCAGAGTACAGGAAATGAAACGAGTACAAATGCCCAGCCTACCGGGCTCCCATAACCGGTTGAATATGTCGCCAGCACACCATTAAATCCGGTGATGTTTTCCTGCAAAAAAAAGTGTGAAGCCACCATTCCGCCGCCTATCACGAACGTGACAAAGTAAAACATGAATAACTGCTGGAAAAATGTCCGCACTTTCGTAAATCCGAAGGCGGTGAAAATAATGAATGCAGATAAAATGAGCTTTGCAACCGGACCGGCAGCAAGGGCCGAAAAAGGTGTAAAATAAAGCAGCACAAACGAAGAACCGAGGAATGCCGCGCCAATAAGGCGCACTCTGGATGTCTTTTTCTTTAAAATGATTGATGTGAGCTGCAAAATCAACGCATCAATACAAAAGTTCAAAAACCAAACAGCATCCAGATAGATGGCCACTCATACAAACCCCTTTGTTTGTAAGTTTGTAACCTAGTATATAATAGTCTGTTACTGGAAGTCTGTCAGTTTATGCCGAGGGAGGGAATGGTAATTTTGAAAGATTTCCACTTTCTTTATCGAAATGCGGAGGGCGCCTGGTTAGCGGCGTACGCATAAGCAGGGCCGCACCAGGAAGGGCGGGCTTCCCTTCATGGGGCGGCAATGCTTATGGCGATAGCCGCTGGCGCCCGGAGCTGGACAATCGAAATGCGGAGGGCGCCCGCTTAGCGGCGTACGCATAAGCAGGGCCGCACCAGGAAGGGCGGGCTTCCCTTCATGGGGCGGCAATGCTTATGGCGATAGCCGCTGGCGCCCGGAGCTGGACAATCGAAATGCGGAGGGCGCCTGGTTAGCGGCGTACGCATAAGCAGGGCCGCACCAGGAAGGGCGGGCTTCCCTTCATGGGGCGGCAATGCTTATGGCGATAGCCGCTGGCGCCCGGAGCTGGACAATCGAAATGCGGAGGGCGCCCGCTTAGCGGCGTACGCATAAGCAGGGCCGATCCAGGAAGGGCGGGCTTTCCCTTCATGGGACGGCAATGCTTATGGCGATAGCCGCTGGCGGAGCTGGACGATTCCCTCCTGGCTTTTTATCCACGACGCTTACATTTTATAATTTCCTTAACAATTAGGCTTTGTTAAAGCTCCATGTTGATTTTTTCACTAGTTGATTGGAGTGGAAGGTGCGAGACTCCGGCGGGATTAGCGGGACAGGTGAGACCCCGCAAGAGCGATAGCGATGAGGAGGCTCACCGCCCGCCCCGCGGCAAAGAAGACACTGTGAGTGCGACCGGAGGGAAGCAGGAACAGATGTCGCACTTGTGCCCTTGGGTGAAAGCGAGTACCTGCAACGGAAATTAACACTAGCGTTTAACAGAGCCAACAATTAAAAAGGCATGCACCCATATGGGCACATGCCTTAAAAATATGAAATCAGCGATTGCGGTTGCGGTTACGCAGGAACGTCGGAATGTCCAGCGTATCATCACTTGATTGTGATTGCTGGCGGTTTTGATTGTCCTGCTTTTGTTCTTCCCGTTTTGGGGCCGAGTAGCCGGAAGGCTTCTGGGCACCCATGGACGGGCGCTGCGTCGGCTTCGGCTGGTTTAGGTCGCTGTCATCGAAACCTGTGGCAATGACTGTCACAACAATTTCATCTTTCAGATTCTCGTTAATGACGGACCCGAAAATCATATTAACCTCTTGATCAGAAGCAGATGCGACAATGTCCGCCGCTTCCTGGACTTCATACAAGCTCAAGTTTGTTCCGCCTGTAATGTTCATGAGCACTCCCTGGGCGCCATCAATTGATGTTTCAAGGAGCGGGCTGGAAATTGCTTTTTTGGCAGCTTCTGCTGCGCGGTTTTCTCCAGTAGCTATACCGATGCCCATTAGAGCAGATCCTTTATCTGACATGATTGTCTTCACGTCGGCAAAGTCAAGATTGATAAGGCCTGGAACGGCAATCAGGTCTGAGATGCCCTGTACACCCTGGCGGAGTACATTGTCCGCTTCACGGAACGCTTCCAGCATAGGGGTGTTCTTATCAACAATTTCGAGAAGACGGTCATTCGGAATGACGATCAGCGTATCAACGTTTTCTTTCATGGAGCTGATACCGCCGGCTGCCTGGTTTGCACGCTTTCGTCCCTCGAATGTAAATGGACGGGTCACAACACCGACCGTCAGAGCGCCAAGCTCTTTAGCGACAGATGCAATGACAGGAGCAGCCCCTGTTCCGGTTCCGCCTCCCATTCCGGCAGTGACAAATACCATGTCTGCACCTTTAAGCGCTTCTTCAATCTGTTCGCGGCTTTCTTCAGCAGCCTTTTTACCAACCTCTGGATTTGCGCCGGCACCGAGCCCTCTTGTCAATTTCGTGCCTATCTGCATTTTTGCTTCAGCTTTGGATAAATTCAGAGCCTGCGCGTCCGTATTGACTGCAATGAAATCGACTCCCTGAACCCCGTGCTCAATCATGCGGTTAACGGCATTGCTTCCTCCGCCGCCAACGCCTATCACTTTAATCGTTGCCAATTGGTCCACATTTGTATCAAACTCCAACATGCCTGGTCCTCCTAATCATTTTGGGAAATTATTCAAAGAAGTATCCAAACCAATCCTTCACCTTTTTGGAAAGTCCCGGTTCTTTTTCTTTATTATCTTTCTGCTGTTTCGGCTGTTTTTTGGAAGACGCCTGATTCTGCGGATTCCGTTCCACCTCATCAGCTGAAATGGATGCCGCTACCTCTCTTCCCTGAATTTTTGCATTTTTTGAAGCAAACTGGATCAACCCCACTCCCGTTGTATATTGAGGCTCACGCACACCAATATAATCCGGAATGGCTATTCTTACATTATGCCTTAAAACATCCTGGGCAAGATCCAGTACACCGCTCACTGCAGCGGAACCGCCTGTCAGCACATAGCCGCCCGGCAATTCTTTATAGCCCATCCGGTGAGTTTCCTGTAAGACGAGGTCGAGAATCTCTTCCAGTCTGGCTTCGATGATATGGGAGATGTCGATCTGGCTGAACTGCTGTGTACGATCGCTTCCAATGATGGATACTTCAAACTGTTCCTCATTGGATGCTGTGTCATAGAAAGCATGTCCATGTTTTATTTTAATTTTTTCTGCCTCTTCTGTCGATGTCCTGAGACCGATTGATATATCTTTTGTGATATGTTCTCCCCCAATCGGCAGGACAGATGTCTTCTGGAGGAATCCTTTCTCGAATACCGAGATGGTTGTGGAGCCGCCACCGATATCAATCAGCGCCACTCCCATTTCTTTTTCGTCCCTGGACAGGGCGATTGATCCTGCAGCTAATGGCTGAAGCGCAATATCTGTAATTTCAAGGCCGGCGCGTTCCACACATCTTAATACGTTATGTAGGACTGTTTTTGATCCGGTAATCACTGTTCCTTCCATTTCAAGGCGTACGCCAATCATACCGCGCGGATCTGTGATCTCATCGAGGCCGTCGACCATGAACTGGCGCGGAATGACATCAATGATTTCCCTTTCAGGCGGGATGGAAAGCACCTGTGCAGCATCAATCACCCGTTGAATATCTTCATTTCCGATTTCCCTGTTTTCGCTCGCCACCGCAACTACACCGTGGCAGGGCTGCAATTGTACGTGGTTTCCTGTTATCCCCACAATTACACGGTTTATTTGGAGCCCTATCATTCTTTCAGCTTGTTCGATTGCCTTTTTAATAGAATGAACCGTCTCATCGATGTCCACAATCGATCCTTTCCGGATTCCTGCAGACCTGGCTTTGCCGACGCCAATTATGTTAATGGAATCATTAAGCAGTTCACCAATGATAACCTTCACATTGGACGTACCGATGTCTAGACTAACATATATTTCGTTGTTGTTCATTCTGCGGCACCTCCTTTTCCATTTGTTGAGCTATTGCTGGCAATTAAGATATTGTTTTGTATGTCCCCTGATAGAACGCTCTTATCCTGGTGAGTCGTTGATTTTCACTTTATTCATGAAAGTATTCAACAAGAAAAAAAACATTTCCTTTATTTTTTTACACTTTTTTTCCGCTTTCACCTGATGCCGTCCATCTGGCAAGCAGGAGACGGCGGATAACTGCAATATTCTGGAATAGACGCACTCCAAAAGCAAACACAGCAGCTAAATATAAGTCTACACCAAGATGTACACCCAGAAAAGCCAAACTTGCAGCAAGAGCGATATTGAAAAAGAAACCCGTCACAAAAATGTTATCATCGTACAAATCCTGCAAATGAGCCCGTATCCCGCCAAACAATGTATCAAGTGCCGCCAGGACAGCGATTGAGAGATAGTTCGCGTATTCTTCAGGGATACGTATATCCGTCAGGAGCCCAAACGCAATGCCGATGATAAGGCCAAGGATTGGCAGCCACATTTTATGCATCCTCCTTCTGTGAATCGGCAGGCTCCATATTTTTTATTCTGATTGTCTCATCATAAGCCGGCAATTTCACATAGTCAACAGCAGTCGTAATCAGCATTAAGCCGTCAAGTGCAAAATCATCTGCTGATTGGGATACAGTCATCTGATCATGAAGCTTTTTTGCAGCCTTCTTGCTTTTATCGGCGGCGAGAACCTTGATTTCAATAGGCAGCGGTTTCAGGCGTTTTGTATTGACGTGTGTCTGCCCGTTCACATCCCGTATCGGTGAAGATGCGGTGATGCGCTTGCCATCAATGGCAATAGCGCCTGCGCCGTATGAGTTCAATTCATTTATAAGCCGTTGGAGCAATTGGGGAGTTACTGTCTGATAGGGCTCACCTGGTATTTGGTCGGAATACAGCGGTTCTATCGTCAAAACAATGCCGGGACCCTCAACTTCCGTCAAACCTATTTTTCGTTCAAGTTCTTCTTTTGTCTCTTTCAGGGTTTTTTCCTTGCTCGATGCACTGTTTTCTTCATATCCGGCAAGGAGCTGGTCGTATTTGTGAATTTCAGACAGCAGTTCGCGGTGTTTTTGCTGGGCCTTTTTATAATCTTCGCGGAGTTCCCAGATATCACGGGTGTCGCGGACAACCGGTTCTTGCGTTGTCTGGAATTGCACAGCAACCATAAACCCGATAATAAACAGTATAAATGTAATCGTAAGCTGCTGCTTTTTTTTCACCCTGATCATCCTTCAGCCATAAATTCAAGAAGCATTTATGATAATATTTTGTTTTTTCTCAACCCTAATTTCAATGTTATCGTTCACAAGCTGGTCCTTGACGCCCTGGACAATATTGAGCGCGCCGTCCAGCACAAGCGGATCCCCGATAGCCGTAATGACAAAGGGAGCCGGATATTTGCTTCCATCAACGCTGACAACTGGACCCACACAGGCGATATAAGAGCTGGCCGTGAGCCTTTGCCCGTTTATGGCTACTGCAGATGCACCAGCTGAAAGCAACTCATTAACCACTTTGCGGATGTGGCTTTCATGGACGATGTATTGATTTGCACTTTCCTCTGAAGGGACATATGAGGCATCTGCGAGCACTACCTCAATCCCTGGCCCGGTCACGGGAATTTCACCAGCCAGCATTCTCAGCTTCTGTACATCCTCGACAAGGTTGCCGAGTATATTCTCCTGATTTGCGAACTGCTCCTCTTTCGCAGCTGCTTCTTTCCTTTTTTGCAACAGTTCCTCAAAGAGTTCTTTATTGCGTTCTTCCTGTTCAAGAAGCTGGCTGCGGATCTTCGTTTCAGTTTTCCATTGCTCATTACCTGCCGTTTCCGGTCTTGTGTCTTCTTTCGTAAATTGATAAGAAAAAGACAGGATGAATCCGGTAACAAGCAAGACGAGGGTCAGCGCAGCATGTTTACCGGTCACTCTCATTTGTCTCATCACCTTCAGTTTCTGCCGGGCTTTCATAAGGAACAAAGTAGGAACCTACCTCGAGATGGATAATCCCCTTTTTTCCTTCGGGAAGTTCCTCTACGATCGAGGGGTAGGCTGTCATTTTTTCGGAAAAAGTCCGGATTGTGGCACTGACTTCATATCCGTCGTTCATATAAATCTGCAAATGGAGCGGATCTGCTTCATCCGGAGCCAGGTGAATTTCAGAAATCCTGTTTTTGATGCTCTCCGGCAGTTTGTGCAGTTCTGCTGCCATTTCCTGTAGTGTCTCATCATGCTGCCAATCTACCAAAAGCGGCGCATCGGCCGGCAGGACTGATGTAATTCCCGGCAGCAATTTCCCGGATTCGAGTAAAGGAAAATACTTGCCTTCTTTATAAACGTAGCCTGTACGGCTGTACTCAGTCACCTTGATTTCAATCGAGTTCGGCCATTTCTTTATTATAGCTGCTTCTTTGATCTGAATGTTCTTCTGCACTTTGCTGCTTATATCGCTCTCTGATACTTTCCAGTAACTTGTCTTGTCGGTTAATCCTGAAAGCTTGATGATGTCATCAGCCGGAACATGGATGTTCCCCGTCACCCTGATGTCCCTGACATGACTTAACGGTGACTGGAAATAGACAATCACTAAAAGCATAAGAAAAAACAGAAGAATATAAAACACAAATCTCCTGTTTGCTTTTTGTTTCCGTTTTTCCTTCAATTTTGGAATACGGTCTTCTAACGTTACAACCTGTCCTTTTTCCATGCTTTTCCCCCGCTGCTTAATACTTTCCTGAAAAACGGGGCTGCTCATGCTCAGCCGTTTTTCTTTCGCCGGCCGCTTGGCGGCGGCTGGCAATCTCTTTATTCTTTCATTCATTATAGCATAAAGGAAGGTTGTAAAAATGACTTCTTATCTGTTTCTGTTGATTATTTCCACTTCTGTTTCCATTTTTATCCCATACCGCTCGGAGATCGTCTTTTTTACGTGATTAATCAGGTCAAGAACATCGCTGGCCCCGGCTCCGCCTGCATTGACGATGAAGTTGCCGTGTTTTTCTGAGATTTGGGCACCGCCGATTTTATACCCTTTTAAGCCAGCTTTTTCGATCAGATGGCCGGCATGATCAGGAAGCGGATTGCGAAAGATGCTGCCGGCACAAGGATTATCCCAGGGCTGAGTGTCGCGCCGGTAATCTTTATGCTTTTTCATCTCTGCAGTGATGCTGTCTTTATCGCCTTCCTCCAATTCGAAGACAGCCTCCACGCAGATGCCGGGCTGCTCCTGAAGGATAGATGTTCTGTATGAAAACTCCATTTCATTATTCGTCAGCCACTTCAATGTCCCGTCTGGATAAAGAATTCTAGCTTTTTTAAGAATCCGGGACACATCCGATCCGTGGGCGCCTGCATTCATGTATACGGCCCCTCCTACTGAACCTGGGATCCCGCCAGCGAACTGCAGGCCGGCAAGGCCTTTTCTGCTGATGACGGCAGCAAGCTTTATCAAAGAGTATCCGCCTCCAGTCCTAACCGTATTTCCTTCGACTTCGAGGTGGTCAAGACGATCACCGAGCTTGATGACCGCCCCTTCTATTCCACTGTCGTTGACCAGCAAATTTGAACCTTTGCCGATCGCACGCCAACTAACACCATGCTTTTTTACGATTTCGAGCGTTTTTTTCAGCTGATCTATCGATTCCGGCTCAATGAAAACATCAGCCGGTCCGCCTATTTTAATCGTCGTATGATTGGCGAGAGGCTCATTCTCTTTTACGTTGGATATTCCGGAATCTTTAAGGTCCTCAATCAGTTTTTGCACTAACAACCCCTCCTCTGGATCGCAATCCTTCTGCTGTTCAACTTTATAATATGTCAGGCGCTTATGTCCTGTACGTTTATATGGGTTTTGTTTTCAGGCGGCACTTTTACGATACCACAGAGTGCGGAATCGGTATATCTGTGCCAATATGTAAATCGTGAACAACCAACATAGAAATTCAGCACACAAACCGAATAAAACGCCCCTACATATATTCCTTCCCTTTCAATAAATAAAACCCTGTTTTTTAACAGGGTTGCTTACAGTCTGGCATAGCGGCTTATATTCAGGAGGACACCTACAGCCATCAGCATAAGCGTAAGTGATGAACCGCCGTAACTCAGGAACGGGAGAGTTATGCCGGTTACCGGCATTAAGCCAGTTACTACACCGATATTGATCATGACCTGTACAGCAATCATCCCGATAATTCCGACAGCGAGAAGGCTCCCGAAAAGGTCAGGCGCACCCAGTGCAATACGGATCCCCCGGAACAGAAGCAGGCAAAACAGGAAAATAACGAGTGAACCGCCGATAAATCCGAGTTCTTCGGCGAGAATCGCAAAAATGAAATCAGTCTGCGGCTCCGGCAGATAAAAAAACTTTTGCCTGCTTTGGCCAAGTCCAAGTCCGATGAGACCGCCCGGACCGATCGCATAGAGTGACTGAATGATTTGAAAACCGCTGCCGAGAGGATCCTGCCATGGGTCCAAAAAAGAAGTAATCCGCTTAATCCGGTACGGAGCTGATAAAATAAGGCCTGCAAAACCAGCAGCACCAATGAAAGCCAGTACAATGAAGTGGCCAAGCCTCGCACCGGCAACATAAATCATAAGGACACACGTACCGACCATCACCGCTCCTGTCCCAAGGTCAGGCTGAAGCATGATAAGCCCGAATGCTGTAAACACAAGGCCAAGTGATGGGACAAGCCCTTTCTTGAACGATGTAATCTTTTTCTGGTTCTCAGATAAAAATTTGGCGAGGAACACAATCATTGCAATTTTCATAAACTCGGAAGGCTGGATGGAAAAGGCCCCAATGCCAAGCCAGCTCCTGGCACCGCCCCTTACCATGCCGACTCCCGGGATAAGGACGATAAGGAGCAGGAAAAAGCAGGCGATGAGTATAACCTTCGACCACGTTCTCCATGTCCAGTAATCAATGTTCATAATGACGAACATTGCAGCTACACCCAAACCTGCGAACAGTAATTGCCGCTTAGCAAAAAAGAACGAATCATCAAACTTATATGTCGCCCAAACCGCACTGGCACTGTATACCATGATCAAGCCGATCGATAGCAGAATAAGTGTGGCTGCAACAAGAATAAAGTCAGGTGTCGATTTTTTGGTCGGCAATGCACAAACACCTCGATTTAGTGGAATCGCAGGACTAGCCTGTTATTTCAGTTTATGCACGCTCTTTACAAACATGTCCCCGCGTTCTTCAAAAGTTTTGAACTGATCCCAGCTTGCACACGCCGGTGACAGCAAAATGACATCACCGCTATTGGAAAGTTCATATGCCGCCGGAACAGCTTGTTCCACATTATCGACAAGTTTTATTTGTTTAATCCCTGCTTTTTCAGCCGAACCCTTTATTTTTTCGGCAGTTTGTCCAAAGGCCACTACCGCTTTGACCCGGTCCATATACGGAATGAGTTCATCAAAGCCGTTTCCCCTGTCAAGGCCGCCGGCCAACAAGATAACCGGCTGTTGAAAAGCAGATAGAGCTGCCGTTGTTGCCAGAGTGTTTGTCGCTTTGGAATCGTTATAAATCTTCCTGCCGTTTAACTCAGTCACAAACTGCAAACGGTGTTCCACACCTGTGAAAGTTGTAAGGACTGTCCGTATCGCATCATCATCCGCCCCCATTATTTTGGCTGCCGCTGCGGCTGCGAGGATGTTTTGCAGATTGTGTCTACCGGGCAGGACGATATCTTCCAGGCTGATTATTTTTGCACCATCCACATGGAGGAAGCCTTCACGGACACAGGCTCCTTCATCAATCTGCTGTTCAACGGAAAAGTATACAGTCTTTGCATTAGTCCCGCGGGCAAGATCAACGACTTCAGCATCATCATAATTGACAACCGCAAAATCTTCTTCCGTCTGGTTCATGAAGATCCTGGCCTTCGCAGCGCCGTATTCCTCCCGTGTGCCGTGATAATCAAGATGGGCATCAAACAAATTTAATAGTACGGCTACTTTCGGGCGGAATGTTTCGATGCCGAGAAGCTGGAAGGAAGACAATTCAATGACAATCGGCTGTTTTCCGTCCGCTTGTTCGGCCACTTCACATGATACTGTACCGATGTTGCCGGCGAGTTTCGGATTTTTCCCGGCCTCCTGCAGCATCCTGTGAATAAGAGTGGTTGTGGTCGTCTTTCCATTAGAACCGGTAATGGCCACAAACGGTGAAGACGTGATCCTTGCAGAAAGTTCCACTTCCGTAATGATGGGCACACTCTTTTCGATCGCCAGCTGCAGGAATGGAATCGAATAAGGGATCCCCGGATTTTTCACAATGTAATCAACATTTTCATCGAGAAGTTCAGGAGGATGACCGCCGACAATAACTCTGATCCCCAGCGACTGTAATTCTGCAGCCGCATCATCTCCTGCAAGGGAGTTCCGGTCGTTGACTGTGACACTGGCTCCCATCCTGTTCAATAGCTTCGCTGCGGCCAGGCCGCTTTTGGCAAGGCCGAGCACTAAAATATGTTTACCTTCCAACTCGTTTCTCATCGTTTACATCCACACCTCTAAATAGATTCCCAACACGGCAAATAGTATCCCTGCTGTCCAGAATGTCACAACAACGCGCCATTCGCTCCATCCTTTCAGTTCGTAATGATGATGGAGCGGGCTCATTTTGAAGATGCGTTTGCCGGTTGTTTTAAAAGAAATCACCTGGATAATTACGGATAATGTCTCAATGACGAATACACCGCCGACAATGACTAATAGGATTTCCAGTTTCGTCAATACCGCAATGGCGGCGATTGCGCCGCCGAGTGCCAGCGAGCCTGTATCCCCCATAAAAACTTTAGCGGGATGGGCATTGAATACGAGAAAGCCAAGGACTGCCCCCACCACCGCGACAGAAAATACTGCAGTCTGGAATTCAGCGATGTTCCAGGCAAGGATCGCATACGCGCCAAACGCTACCGCTGCTGTCCCTGCCAGCAGCCCATCAAGGCCATCGGTCAAATTGACTGCATTCGATCCGCCCACGAGCATGACTACGAGCAAAATAAAATAGAACCAGCCAAGGTCAAACCCGATTCCTGTCCCGGGGATGGAAAGAGTCGTTTCAAATCCAGACTGCATTAATAAATAATAAAAAACAACAGCAATGATGAGCTGGCCCGCAAGTTTCTGCTTTGATGTCAAGCCAAGGTTCCGCTTCATCACCACTTTGATGAAATCATCTATGAATCCAATAATTCCGTAACCGAGCAAGACAAACAGCAGCATATACGTTTCCGTAGAAATTTCGGAAAATTTGGCCGTCATAACCAGCGTAGCTGCCACTGTCGCAAAGATGATCATCAGGCCTCCCATAGTCGGTGTGCCTGATTTTTTCTGGTGGGACTGTGGTCCCTCTTCCCGGATACTCTGCCCGAACTTCAGCCGCCTTAAAAACGGGATGAAAATCGGTGATAATAACACGGCTATCAAAAAAGCCGCAAGAATCGTGTATAATATGACACGCTCAAGCATTTCATGGACTCCTTCCTCAACAAATCAATTCAGTTGCTGCATCTCATTCCGCCAGCGATTCCACCAGCGTTTCCAGTTTCATTCCGCGAGAAGCTTTGAACAATACCACGGTCTCGTTTGTAAGCTCATCCTCAAGAATGGCACCAGCTTCTTCTTTTGACCGGACGAGGTGGACAGGGATGTCTTTTTGACTATCACTGACCGCTTCACCAATCCATTTTCCTTTTTCCCCGACTGCGATTAGCTTTGTGATCGGTTCTCCTATCACATCCGCAACACTTCTATGCAGCTCCTGCTCATTCCCGCCCAGTTCATACATGTCGCCGAGAACAAGAATTTTCCGGGTATATCCCGGAAGTTCTTTGAGCGTTTCGACAGCGGCCTTCATTGAGGTCGGGCTGGCGTTGTAGGCATCATTAATGAAAAGTGAACCGTTTTTGCCTTTCACTCGCTCCAGGCGCATGCCAGTCAGACGGATATTGCGCAGACCCGAAGTGATTTGACCGTCATCGAGGCCAAGTGCCAGTCCCGCTGCAATTGCAAAAACAGCATTTTTAACATTGTATGCGCCCGGGAGAGGGATAAAATACTCTTTTTGTTCGTTATTCAGCTTGAATGCCTGGCCTTCTCCGCTGAAACTGACATCACGGATGATATAATCATTTTCAGCTCCAAAGCCGCACGTCTCGGTCTTGATTCCAAGTTCCCGGGAGTTCAAGAGCGGTTCATCTCCATCGATGATAAGTTTGCCCTCATCCTTAAGGCCGTCAACAATCTCCATCTTTGCCTTTGCGATCCCTGCGCGCGAACCGAGCTGCTCCATATGTGACTCACCGATATTTGTTATGATTGCGATATCCGGGCGTGCCAATTTACTTAGAAAAGAAATTTCCCCGAAACTGCTCATTCCCATTTCAAGAATAAGAAGCTCGGTACCTTCTTCCATTGCAAGGATGGTGAGCGGCATCCCGATATGGTTATTGAAATTCCCCCCTGTTTTATGGGTGGCATACTTGCGGGAAAGGACGGCCTCGAGCATGTCTTTCGTTGTCGTTTTGCCGTTGCTGCCTGTCACTGCCACTACATAAGGGTTTACCTTTTCCAAATAAAAGGCGGCCAGTTTCTGTAATCCGGAAAGTGTGTCCTCCACATAAAAAAGAGGAAAGTCGGTCGGCACAAACTTTGGCACTTCCCGCCCCTTTTTCCATAAAGAAGCCACAGCCCCATTTTCGATGGCTTCTTTCAGAAAGTCATGACCGTCGAAGCGCTCCCCTTCAATCGGGATGAAAAGTCCCTTTTTCACTTCTTGGCGGCTGTCGGTAAAAACGCCGGAAATCATTATGCTGCTGTCTTCCGCAGCTCCGCGGAAATCAGAAAATGCCGAAGTCAGCTCCGCTACTGATAATTTCATTTTCCTCCCAGCTCCTTTATCGCATCATATGCAACTAACCTGTCATCAAAGTCCAGCACCCTGTCACCAATGATCTGGTATGTTTCATGCCCTTTACCGGCAATCAGCACGACATCGCCTTTTTTTGCATTTTTAACCGCATGCTTTATCGCTTCGCTGCGGTCGGTTATTTTTACATACTCGTATCCTTTAACCCCTTCTTCCATATCGCGGATTATGGCTTCTGGATCTTCCGAGCGGGGATTATCGGATGTGAATACCGGCTTATCGGCATACTTGACCGCAATTTGTGCCATTAGCGGGCGCTTCGCCCGATCCCGGTCTCCTCCGCACCCGACAATGACATGTACATCACCTTCAGCAAACTGGTTGACGGTCACCAGTACATTTTCAAGGCTGTCCGGCGTATGGGCATAATCTACGATCACAGCAAATTCCTGCCCGGCATCAACAGGCTCGAACCGGCCTGCAACACCTCTGACAGAAGAGATGCTGCCCGCAGCTTCAGCAAGCGGAACTCCGGCACCAAAAGCTGCCGCTACTGCTGCCAGTACGTTATAAACACTGAACTTTCCGATCAGGTCCATGCTGATTTCAAGAGATTCATTCGGCGTTTCCAGCAGGAATGTTGTCCCGCCTGCTTTTAGCTTTATATTTTTCGCAGCCACGTCCGCCGGTTTGTCAATTCCGTATGTAATCACCTGTGCCGCTGTGCCTCTCATAAACTCCTCGGAAGCAGTGTCATCGGCATTCAAAACCGCAATTTTCCGCTCATCAGGCTTGTATGCATTTCCCAGCAGTGTGAATAAGAGGCCCTTAGAACGCCGGTATTCTTCCATAGTGTGGTGATAATCGAGGTGGTCCTGTGTCAGATTCGTGAAAATGGCGATACTGAAATCAATTCCTCTTACCCTGCCAAGGTCAAGTGCGTGGGATGACACTTCCATAATTGCTGTATCCACTTTCTCATCTCTCATGTCCTTGAACAGCTTTTGCAGCGGCAGCGACTCAGGTGTCGTGTTCGTTACGTCGTACATCTTATCGCCGATTTTATTGTGAATCGTACCGATCAGACCGGTTTTTTCTCCGGCGTCCCGGAAAATATTTTCCAGGAGATGGGTGACTGTGGTTTTTCCGTTTGTTCCAGTCACTCCGATCACATTCATACCTGCAGTCGGATACCCATAAAAGACATTGGCAAGCACTGCCATCGCACGCCTGGAATCGCGCACCAAAATGACCGGTATCCCGGCTTCCACCTGTCTTTCGGCGATAATCGCACTCGCCCCGTTCTTTTCCGCCTGCCCCACATAATTATGACCGTCCACTGTGAAACCTTTAATGCAGAAAAACAGGCTGCCGGGCTTAACTTCCCGCGAGTCCATCTCCAGCGACTTGATTACCGGATCGGCTTCCCCGTCATATTTGTAAAGGACAAGATGTCCCAGCAGTTCTTTCAACTCCATAAATCAATCGTTCCTCTCCGTCGTTTAAATTCAATCCTATCCCATTATATCAAAAATCCTGCAGTTAAATGATGTGGATTTGGCACAGGAGGATATCCCATTTGTTCCATTACCCTACTTTCTGCCAAATATACCGTCTTTCAGATATTTTTTTAAAAGGCTTTGTTAAACACTGCTGTTGGATATCCGCTGGAAGCACTCGCTTTCACCAGGGGCGCAAAAGCGGCACTTGCTCTTTCTTGCCTTCGGTTGCATCCACGGTGCCTTCTTGGCAGCGGAGCGGGAGATGAGACTCTATCATTGCGCAAGGGTTCAAACGGGGGCTCATTTGTCCCGTTGCTCCCGCAGAACATTGAATAAACTCATCGAATTTCACATCGCATGAAGAAAACGCAGAGCGTTTTAGATGAGTCTCGTAGAGTCACACCGATCGAAATAGAGATGCGATCATGAATTGGCAAGGTCCTTTCTTCACAGAAAAAGAAGCCATGAAATGCACATGGCTTCACTCCCTGTCTTTTTCTTTCTCTCCGGTGGATGAATCTTCATCCCCGAGAAATATGCGGATGGTTGCACCAGACTTCACTTTGACACCTGCTTCCGGAGCCTGCCTGATTACAGTATCTCCTTCACCGCTTTTATCCAGTTTTAAATTCAGCAAATATTTTTGAAGCTCTTTCTTAGTGACGCCGATCAAATCCGGCACCTCAACCAGAGGTTCATCCAGCCAGGTGGTTTCCTTTTCGATCTGGTCTTTTCTTTTTTGGACACCGAGCGCCCGGAGACTGTCCTCCATAATGTTTCCTACGATCGGTGCAGCGACGACGCCGCCGAACTGAACGGTATTTTTCGGGTTATCTATCGCAACATATACAACAATTTGCGGGTCGTCTGCAGGTGCGAATCCGATGAAGGATACGATGTGATTGTTTGTCATATACCGGCCGTCCTTGACCTTCTGTGCGGTCCCCGTCTTTCCGCCGACACGGTATCCTTCCACAAATGCCCCCTTGCCTGTTCCCTTGGCGACGACACTTTCAAGGGCGTGCCTCACTTCTTCGGATGTCTTTTCTGAAATGACTTTCCGCTTCATTACGGGATTATTTTTATTGACGACTTCACCAGTTACAGGATCGATCCATTCTTTTGCAATGAACGGCTGATAAAGATACCCGCCGTTGACGGCAGCCGATACTGCGGTCACCTGTTGGATCGGTGTCACGGATACCCCCTGTCCGAAAGCGGTAGTCGCCAGCTCAACAGGACCGACACGATCGGGTGAAAATAAAATACCTGTTCCTTCGCCCTGGAGATCAATACCTGTTTTCTCGCCGAAACCGAAGTTTTTAATATAAGAAAACAGCTTTTCCTTGCCAAGCCTTTCACCCAATGTAACAAAACCCGGGTTGCAGGAATTTTCCACGACTTCAAGAAAAGTTTGCGATCCATGGCCTCCTTTTTTCCAGCAGCGGAGCTTTGCGCCAGCAACTTCAATGCTTCCTGGATCATGAAAATGGTCATTTTCAAGGTCGACCGCACTTTCTTCAAGCGATGCGGCCAATGTAATGATTTTGAATGTGGACCCTGGTTCATACGTACTCCATACCGGCAGGTTGCGATTATAAATTTTCGGATCGGCTTTTTGATAATCTTCCGGATTGAAGCCAGGCCTGCTCGACATTCCGAGAATCTCGCCGGTATTGGGATTCATAGCAATAGCGATGGCGCCGTCAGGGTGATATTTCGCTTCAGCAATATCGAGTTCCCGTTCCATGATAGTCTGGACTTTCGTATTGATTGTCAGTTTCATATCAAGTCCATCTTCCGGAGGTTCATAATTATCGGCCAGATCAGGCATCCGCTTTCCTTTTGCATCTGAAAAAAACGATACATGGCCCTGTTTTCCTTTTAGATACTTATCATAATACAGCTCCAGGCCGGTCAACCCCTGGTTGTCAATCCCGGCAAAGCCGAGCACATGGGACAAATAGTTCCCATATGGGTAATGGCGCCGGAAATCTTCGGCAATGTAGACGCCCTCAATCCCAAGCTCCCTCACTTCCCTGGCCTTTTCATAGCTGATTTTACGGCCTTCCGGATGGATTCGCTCTATGGAAATACCCTTAGTAACATGCTTGTACGCTTTTTCAACAGGCATGTTAAGCACCGCAGCCAGTTTTTGGGCAGCACTTTCAGGATTCTTTATCTGCCTCGGCACCACCAGGACAGAAGGCGAGCTGACATTTGTTGCAAGAACTTCCCCGTTCCGGTCCAAGATATCCCCGCGCATGGGCTCAAACGGAATGTTGCGGCTCCATGAATCGGCAGCTTTCGATGACAGCCAGTTTCCGAGATAGAATTGAACATATCCGAGTCTTACATCAATAATCAAAAAAACAGAAAGGCATATAATGAAAACAGTCATTAGCCTTTTTCTCACCGTTACATTTGAAACGCGCATACGTTAACCTCCCCATTCATCTCAGACGGGCCTGGTTTATACGTATGCGCGTGTCTTTTAAGGTAGAACAAGCTATCCAGTGGGCATATTAATCTGTTTCCGTGTCTTGCGTTTCCTCTTCGCCCTCAGAGTCTTCCACATCGGCACTTTCCTGATCGCTGGCACTGTTACCGTCATCAGGCCGCTGCAGCTGGGCAACAAGGTAGTCTCCTTCTCTGATTTCACTGCCTGGCTTGATGTTTTGTTCGGTAACAAATCCCGAACCCATAATGTTTGGGCGGGATTCCATCAAATCCGCCAGCTTCATCGCATCACGCAGGGACCATCCAGTCATGTCCGGCATCTTTGCCTTTCCTGAAGTGCGCAAGAAGACTTTTTCTCCCGGTAACACCTGGCTGCCCGCGTGGGGGAGCTGTTTTTCAATCTTGCTGCCGTCACCAAGGATAACAGTCTCAATGCCCTTTTCTTTAAGGCTGCTCATGACTGCAGGAGCGTCCATGCCTGCAAATTCAGCGAGCTTTCCTCCATATCGATCCGGTTTTTTTTCAGGCTCCTTCTTTTCCTCAGGTTTGATGTTCAAGTACTGCAGGCTGTTTTTCATCACAGTTTTGAAAACGAATGATGTTGGATCTGAACCGAGTTCATGGGGCTCAAGATCCGGCTGCTTTACAGCGACATACATGACAAGTTCCGGGTCATCAGTGGGTGCCATGCCCAGGAATGAATAGATATAGTTGCCATTTCCCGACATGTATCGCCCATTGTCACCTACAATCTGGGCGGTGCCGGTTTTACCGGCGATATCATATCCCTCAATCGCATAAGGCTTCCCTGTCCCTTCAGGAGCGGTGACGACCGTTTCAAGCAAATCGCGGACTTCTTTTGCCGTCTTTGCACTGATGGGCTTGCCTGCGGTTTCCGGCTTTTTTTCGGCAATTGTTTTACCGGTATTCGGATTATGGACACTTTCAAGTACATACGGTTTCATCATTTTGCCATCATTCGCAATAGCGGTCGCAGCCTGAATTTGCTGTATTGGGGTTATCGTGCTGCCCTGGCCGAATGCGGTGGAAATCCGTTCTGATGGATAATTCCACATTATCTTGCTTTTGGCTTCCCCCGGGAGGTCTATTCCCGTTTTTTCATCAAGTCCGAATTTCGTAATATATTGACGCAGGCGGTCGGTTCCGAGTTTCTCATTGGCAAGGATTGCAAATGCCACATTGGATGAGCGCTGGACGCCCTCACGGAAAGTGATTGTGCCCCACCCCCCCCTATGATGGTCCCTAATCGGCCAGTCACGCTCGGAAATCTTGTAGGAACCGGATTTATACATTTCATCCGGATTGAATACTCCTTCTTCGATTGCCGCTGCCAGCGAGAACACTTTCATCGTCGAACCCGGCTCAAATCGGTACGAGATGATGTCATTGCCGAAATTGTTGATATTGCGCAAATTCGGGTCAAAACTCGGCCTGCTGCTCATCGCCAGGATTTTACCCGTTTTCGGATCAGCAACAACGGCCATCAGCTTCTCCGGTTCATATTTCTCGTATGCCTGTGACATAGCATCTTCTAGAAACGTCTGGATTTTTTGGTCAATTGTCAAATAAACGTCATTGCCGTTTTCCGGTTTATTCATCATTTCATCAGGGTCTGGCAACTTAAATCCCGATCTGTCGCTCAAATATTGGATTTTGCCGTTTTTACCCTTCAGGTGGTCATCCATCGTCTTTTCGATACCCATCGCACCAGAGTAGCTGCCGCTTTCCCCTTTGGCCGCATAACCGATAATGTGGGAGGCGAATGTTCCATTCGGATAAAACCTTCTCGTATCCCTCATAAAACCGATGCCGGAAATATCAAGGGCATCTATTTTTTCTTTTAAACTATGACTGATATTTTTGCCGGAAGATCCGAATTCCACCTGGAACCTGTCCTGTGACATCGTTTTTTCCAGTTTGTCTGCTGGAATATCAAGATGAGGAGCCAATTTTTCAGCAGCTTCACCGGGGTCTTTGATGTGCACAGGATAATCTTTGTCCAGAATGGCGTATACCGTATAAGATGTAACATCTTCAGCAATCGCAATGCCGTTCTGGTCATATATGCTGCCTCTGTTTGCCTGGAGCGTGCGCTCTTTCGACCACTTTTCCTCTGCCAGTTCGGCAAGAACCTGGCCTTCAACTTTACCTGTCACCTGAATCTGGACAAAACGGGCGAGTAAAACAAAAAAGAGCAGCAAAAAAACGATAGTAAGGACTGCTGCTCCCCTGTTGATATTCACATTCTTTTTATTCATGCCAATCACGTCTCCGATGACTTAATCCTGAACGACTTTCACGTTATCGCCGTTAAGGGTCAAACCGTTTTTCTTGGCGATTTCCCAAATGCGTTCCGGATTGTTTAATTCTGCTACTGACAACTCAAGTTCATTGTTCACTTTCTGCTGTTTGTCAATTGCCGCTTCATATTGCTGGATGTCTTTGTTGACAGAGTAAAGTGTAGCATAATTCGAGACAATGATGAAACAGGAAAATGCAAGAATCACAGCGAATCCGAGCGCCAGAAGCTTTTCCCCAAGCGTGATCCCCTTTTTCCGTTGCGGGACTGGCTGTGTAACTCTCTGCTGTTTTTGCTGATGACGTTCTCTTTGTTGCTGCTGTTGCTTTTGTTGAATCTCATATGCCAAATTGCTCACTGTTTTACCTCCCCAGCATGTTGCTTATTTATTTATTTTTCTCGGCTATGCGCAACTTTGCCGATCTTGCCCGTTTGTTCCTCTCCATTTCTTGTTCTGACGGGAGGATGGGCTTCCGTGTTATCAATTTCAGTTTTGGCTTATGCTCTTCAGGGACAACCGGCAATCCCGGAGGAAGATCTGGTCCCTTGCTTTCTCTCCTGAACACCGTTTTGCAAATTCGATCTTCGAGTGAATGGAACGTGATGACGCTGATGCGGCCGCCAGGGGCTATTACATCGATCGCCTGCTCCAAGGTGTCTTCAAAAGACTGAAGCTCGTCATTGACAGCAATCCTGATCGCCTGGAACACCCTTTTTGCCGGATGGCCGCCTTTTCTTCTTGCAGGAGCAGGAATCGCCTCTTTAATAATATCGACCAATTCATGAGTTGTTTCGATGGGTTTTTTTTCCCGGTGCTCCTCAATTTTCCTCGCAATCTGTTTTGAAAATTTTTCTTCACCGTAACGGAAGAAAATTTTCACCAGCGCGTTGAACTCCCATTCATTTACTACATTGTGGGCAGTAAGGGGTGAATCCTGGTCCATCCTCATATCAAGAGGAGCATCGTGCTGATAGCTGAACCCCCGTTCAGGTGTATCCAATTGCGGTGACGAAACACCTAAATCAAACAAGACACCGTCTACTTGATCAACGCCTGACTCCTGCAGTTTCTCTTTTAAATGACGAAAATTGCTTCTGATCAGTTCAAATTTACCTTCGTATTGAGCAAGCTTTTCTTTCGCATGTTCGATCGCCGTTATATCCTGATCGAACGCATACAGCTTGCCTTCTTCAGACAGCCTGGACAGAATCAGTTCACTGTGACCGGCTCCGCCGAGTGTACAGTCCACATAGATCCCATCCGGCTTAATACCGAGCCCTTCCACCGCTTCTTCTCTTAATACCGTTTCATGTCCAAACATTGCTGCACCTTCTTGTACATTGTTTAAATATCAAAATCAATCATGTTTTCTGCTATTTCGGAAAAAGACTCTTCAGAATCCGCAAAGTAATCTTCCCATTTTTCCTTGCTCCAAATTTCGAGACGGTTTGATACGCCGATTACAACGCATTCCTTATCTAGCTTTGCATAATCCCTTAACGGAGCTGCGATATTTACTCTTCCCTGTTTGTCAATCTCACATTCAGTAGCTCCGGAAAAGAAAAAACGTGTGAATGCGCGGGCATCTTTTTTGGTGAGGGGCAGGGCTTTCATTTTTTCTTCAAGAGCCTTCCATTCTTCCATGGGATATCCAAATATACATTGATCCAGTCCCCTTGTGAGAACAAATGTCTCCCCGAGGTCTTCCCTGAACTTCGCCGGGATAATCATTCTGCCTTTCGTATCAACATTATGATGGAATTCACCCATGAACATGTCCGGCCGCCCCACTTTCTAACATTAACTTACCACAATCCCCCACTTTTCACCACACTAATTTTAGGTATTCTGTTCACAACAAAAAAAATCCTGCTTTGGCAGCAGGATTTTTTCCTTCTTTTTTACCTTTTATTGGTTCAGCAAGGCTTCTTTGTCCTTACCAATTGCTCTATTATCCGGGAAAAAGGATGGCGGTGAATGGTTAAATAAACAGAAGTTTATGGCGGCCGTTCCACTCATAATCCCGGTCGGCGAGCCGGCCCGGCAAATCAAAGCCGTACCTGTTCAAATAGTACAAAACAGTCCAGATTCTTTCCTGCGGTGCTCCATTAGGGTAGAGCGCAAGGCCGGAATGTTCATATTTAAGCAGCCTTATTGCATATTTCCTTTCGATGGCCCGCTCCATTTTCTTTTCAAGCTCGCCAAGAAGCCCCTGGACAAATTTACCGTTTTTCAAAGCCGCATCCTTTAAGGTCGGATCAACTTTTTCGGCAAGTGTTCGAAGCCTGTTGTGGACAGCGTCCATTTCATCCTTAATATGTGTGATGTCATCTTCTAGATGCAGCTGGCGCTGGTGTTCAAGCCACTCATCCTTGAATTTGCCTGTCCCCGCCCGGACAACTTCGGCAACTGGAAGGTCCAGCTCATCGAGATGCCGCTCAATGTTCCGGTCGATGATCGTTAGAGATAGCCTTGGGATTACAGGCGGCATGTTATAGCCGAACAGATGGAACGCATCCTTCAAGCCGGCCCAGTAAGCAATTTCACCTGGACCACCGACAAAAGCCGCCACCGGAAGCAAAAACTCCTGCATTAGCGGCCTGCTTACAACATTATTGCTCAGTTTTTCGGGGTGCCGGTCGGCTTCACGCACAAGTTCATCCATATCATAGAGGCATTCATTCTGCTTGCCGCAAAAAAATGTTTTTCCTTTCGGTTCGAGGAGGATCCGTTCCCCTTCGAGATGATAAAAAAGATGGCTGCTGTTGACGGCTGTACCAAGCAGATCAGAATAGCCCCTGTCAGTAAGCATTTCAGACCGCTCTTTCACGGCTTTACGCAAATCAGCATTCTTTTCAATCAGCATTTTAAAAAACGGCTTTTCAATTTGGCGCAACTCCGGATGATTCGAATCAAGCAGGACAAGCCCGTCTTCGGAAAACAGTTCCAGCATCAACTTCGAGAAAAACGTTACATATGACCCGCTGTATTCATAAGCTTGCTCCAGCCGCGCTAAAAGTTCCCGCGTATGGACGGTTTCACCATAACTGCTTACGATACTGTCCACCCATTTCTTCAAATTCCCTTTATCAAGGGTCCTGTCCGATACCGGTATTTTCGCATTTTGCTGTTTATCATAAGGGTACGTACGCTTTTTAGCCTCTGCAGTATTTCCAGTGTGCTCCATCACATATACATGATTCACTTCTTCAAGATCGTGGTCTTCCCCTGCCACCCAAAAAACAGGCACAGCTGGAACACCGTGTTCTTTTTCAATTTGACGGGCCAGCTGAATAATCGAAATCGTCTTATGTATTGTAAAAAGGGGGCCTGTTAACAAACCCGCCTGCTGACCTGCCACAACAGCGACAGCGTCGGGTTTCTGCAGTTTCTCAATATTGGCAATGGTCTGGGGGCCGCATGACAGCGAACGGTTGAAATCGAGCAAATGGTCTGCCAGCTGCTCTCGCTGAAATTCACGCTTTCCAAGTTCATCTATTCTCTTCGCAAACAGGCGGGAATCATCAAGTGAATAATCAAAAAAACCGCTGATTTTTTCATCATTGCGGACATAGTCACTTGCTGCTGCATTTAATAATGGGATATCCAATTCTTCCACTCTCAATCTAAACACCCTTTCACTCCGCGAACACTGCGTTGGTCATATAGCAAAAAGCCCGGCCAATGCAGCCGGTTCTTTTTTTTTGCAGATGCCGTTAACAATCATTCTCAATCAGTATAGCAAAAATGGGAAGCACCACCAACAAATTAGCCCTTTTCAGCCCGCAGACGGAGCGGATTCCCCCAAAAACGGGTAAAAAGCGCTTATCAGGCTCTGTTAGAGCACCAATAAGCGCATGACCAGTCCGTATAAGACCAGTCCAACATACCCGAAGCCAAATAAAAGAAAGTTGAACCGCCAGAACCCTTTCAATACTTTTTTTATATGAATCTCTTCAGCGAACCTCCACTGCATGAATAAAAAGAATATGATTGTCATAATAAACAATAAAGGAAGGTACCCGGCAACATCTACTTCCCAGATAACCAGCACCATCGCATAAACAGCCCATATCAAAAAGAATGTGGAAATATCACTTGCCAGCAAAAACGATTTGCGTCGATTTCCAGTCATTTTGCTGAAAAGAAGAAATGCTGCCGCAAACCCGAGTAATGGAATGGTTACCAGTGTTGCAGCAACACCGGCCAGAACATCAATCATGCGATCCCCCCATTTTTTCCAGCCCTTTTATACTTTCAAAAACAAACGAAGTCACAGGAAGTTCCATCCCCTTTTCGCGGGCTCTCTCAAGAACGTAACCGCTTATTGCATCAATCTCAGTTTTCCTGTGATGTAAAATATCATTAAACATCGATGAAGTGTTTGATGCCGTCTGGCTGCAGACAGCGATGACCTTTTCCCGAATACGTTCTTTATCAGGAAGGTCTGCCACCTGAAACGCTTCCTCAAACAGCGCATCCATGGTGGTTCGGAAATGGCTGTTTTTGAGCAAAGCGCCGTTTCTCACACGGTATAACGCGGTCAGCGGATTAATGACAGCGTTGATCATCAGTTTTTCAGCAAGCATCACATACCAGTCTTCTTCCACCGCTACCGGATAGCCCGTTTCGGTGAGCTTTCCCCATAATTGCAGCGGCTTTCTGTTTTCGGCGGAAAATGCGCTGATTTTCATTCTGCCTCTCCCGGCATGAAATACATGGTTGTCCGCCTTTTTATATACACCGTGCTCCACAACACCTACAAAGACACTGCCGCGGAGTTTTTTTGCCCAGCTGATATGACTCATTCCATTTTGAAGGAAGACGACCGACTCCTGGTTACCGCAGGTCACTTGGCCCATGACGTCTGGCAAATCATATTGTTTAACAGCCAAAAAAACGACTTGTTCAGACAGCTCTTCCTGATGAAGAATTTTGCCTGCTGCTCGTGCCGAGAATACCCCATCGCCGTTTTCATAGATGATTCCGTCCCTGTTGATGAGTTCCGCCTGTTCAATGCGCCGCACATAAACCGTTGTCCGATACCCTGCTTTGCTCAAATGATAAGCTGTCAAAAGGCCGACAGCACCTCCACCGATTACGCCTATATCTGGTTTTTCCATATGTCCACCCCGGCCATCACAAAATTTCCGGCAAAAAAAAGAAACCGTTTCCTCTATGCCATTTATTTTACCAGACAGGAAAAGGCTTCCGGGTAATTTTTTTCTGTTTTTTTCCGCACTTCTTTGATGTTTTTCAACATATTATAAAATGAAAAGTAAAAAAAGACGCCCGAATAACAGAGACGCTTCCAATATTCGAAAATTTGTAACAATTGAACTTCCGTAGTATAATAGACTTGAAATCCTGGCAGGGAATATTTGATTATTTGTTCTTTGCAGTGAATTTTCTGTATTTTTATTATATAATGAAAATATTATATTATTGATTTCTATTGGAGGGTTGACATGATGAATGTCACTGTAGAACGTCTGTTAACAAATTATAAGACCCTGGAAGAATTTAAACACTTCAAGCAATACGGCATACAAGAACTTTCCATGCTGGAAGATCTGCAGGAAAACATTATCGAAAATAACAGCGAGTCGCCTTTCTACGGTATCCGTTACGGCGATAAGCTGGTTGCCAGAATGAGTCTCTATAAAGTGGAAAGCAAATTCGACCGCACGTTCAATCCGCCGCAGGATTATCTGGAACTCCACAAACTCGAGGTGCTTCCTGGCTTCCAAAAGAAAGGTTATGGAAAAATCTTAGTGGATTTTGCCAAGAAATCAGGCATGCCAATTATTACAAATCCGCGGGTAAGTTCGGATGAATTTTGGGAAAAAATGGGCTTCAAGCCGCTTGATCCCGCCCAGTGCGAAGAAGAAAGCTGCTATGCGTGGTATCCTGACGGCGTAACAAACCGAAATGACGAAAAAAATACACATCAGGCGTCCTGAACGCCTTGCAAGGAATGAAATTCATCATCTAAAAAGCGCATCCTCTGGAATCCAGATGCTGCGCTTTTTCTGTCTATTTTTTTACTTGCTGCAAATTCCCATTCATGTCCATTTTAAAACTGGTATTTTCATCATTCTGTAAAAATACCATCTTGCGGGCCCTTTCCATAATTTTGATCAGCGCCTTATAGTCTTCCTCCATTAACCGATAATCAGCTATCAGTTTTTTCAGCTCTCCTTCAAGCTCCTGATTCACCGTTTTCAATCTCGCTGTTTCACGTTCGTGTTCCTCAGTAATCCCTTTCTCGCTGCGACCGCTCTCATTCACTGCCAACTTCTGAGAAAGAACATCAAGCTCGTGCCGGATCCTTTCAATGGCCTCTTCCCATACAGGCTGGTCATTCCTTTGTGCGCCTACAGGTTCTTCGACTTCATTTACATCCTGTTTCTCAGAATGGTTTTCTGCTGAAGCGTGGCTTTTGCGCTGTTTTTTTGCCAGTTCGATTGCCTGCTGATGCGTTTTACGGATAGCAGAATTCCAGCGGAATCCACATGCGGCAGCTGTTCTTGAAAGCTTTCCCCCCACTTCTTGGAATGCAGCAAGCTGCGTGCTGCCCTCCCTGATATGTCTGAGCACAATTTCTGCGAGAAGCAAATCTTCGTCTTCACTCCATGCATCCTGCCTTGAAGCCGCCATCATCTCATCCCTTTCGTTTTTACTATACGTTATGCGATTGCTAGAAAAGATAGACTACCTTTTCTGCGGGATGATTGAAAGCCGATCATTTATTCATAAAACGGGCTACAGCTTCATGATGTTCTTCGCTTTCCCATAGTTCAGCGCATCTCTCAATTTCATTCATGAACCGTTCGTAAAACGAAGGTGACTTCCATTTTGAAGAGGCGTACCTTTTGTAGCTCGCAAGGACGTGGGAAGATTGCTTCAGAATAGGCTCGCTCCATTCTATAAAATCTTTTTCGAGGCCGTCAGCCGGCGAAACTTTCTGAAGGAAACCGAGAGCATGCGCTTCTTCAGCTGTATACAGCCTGGCTCCGCTGAGCATTTCAAGAGCCTGGGCATGCGGAAGCTTTTCAAACAACATGGTCGATCCGCCCCAGCCGGTCGTAATGCCAAGTCTGCCTTGCACAAACCCCAACTTTACATGAGAGGCTGCAATCCGGAAGTCACAAGCTGCAGCAAGTTCGCATCCCCCGCCAACGGCTGTTCCCTGTATGACCGCAGCGGTCGGTTTTTCGAGTGTAAGAAGGCGGTATAATATGCTGCCCATTTTAGACAGCATTCCGTAGGCTTCTTCTTTCGTATATAATTCGTGAAAAACGGATAAATCGCCGCCTGAACAAAATGCTTTCCCGGTCCCTGTCAAAGTGACCATTTTAACATCCGGGTCCGTTTCCGCCCTGTCGAGAGCCTCGGAAATCGCTTCCATTACATCAAAATCAACGGCGTTCCGTTTATCCGGCCGGTTCAGCACGATTTTAAGCACTCCGCGGCCATCTTTTTCGATGATCGTTTTCAACGCAGTTTCACTCCCAACGAACTATGTATGTACGAAAAAACGCAAGGATGGATTTCCTTGCGCTCCCGATGTTGAAATTATTTTTCAACCACTTCTTTTCCTTTATACGTACCACACTCTTTACATACACGGTGAGCTAGTTTAAGCTCTCCGCAGTTCGGGCATTCTACCATACCTGGTACTCCTAGTTTGAAGTGTGTACGACGTTGTCTCTTAACCTTTTTTGAAGTTCTTCTGAAAGGTACAGCCATGATTCCCACCTCCTTACAATGTATTTAAATGGAGATGAAGCCGCTAAGGCGTTCATTCATTTTCTTTGTCAAAAAATTTACCAAGTTCGGCAAGTCTGGGGTCAATCTTCCCGCTGTTCTCTTTTTCGGTAACAACTTCCCAATCCTTTCCCGACTGTGGCGCAGGCCCTTTGTCAGGCTCATCGCTGAAGACTTGCATCGGAATCTCCAGGAGTATATTTTCCCGGATATATGGAGTCAAGTCAAGAACATCCCCCGTAACAGGATGGATTTCCGCTTCCTCTTCCTCCGTTTCATATGGAGAGGGATTTAAATTGAACATTTCTTCTGTTTTCATGTCGAACGGATAATCGACATCTGCCAGTGTCCGGCTATCCGGCAGGATCATCTTGCCTTTGATTCTCAAATCAAAAGTCAGCGTATTCCCGCTGAAACGACCCTCTCCCGTTACACGGACAGGCGAAAGGCTTCGAATATCATTTTTCTCGTTTTCCAGCTCGCTCAGCTCGACCGTCTCATCAAACGTCAAGTCTTTGTGGCGGTATTTCATTAATTGCTGGACTGGCCATTTCATTGTTATCACCTCAAGGCAACAAAAGTAATTATAGTATTGCTTTAAGTATTTGTCAATATTTTTTCTTTACACATACAGCTGCAATTAAAATCCGGTAATTGCCGGATTTGCCGCTGTTTTCCTTAAAGCATATAATAAAGGCATTATGGAATCAACTATGAGAGGAGGATGATCGATGAAAGCCGCAGGTGTTGTTGTAGAGTATAACCCTTTCCACAATGGGCATTACTACCATCTCCAGCAAACGAAAGCTGCAACTGGTGCAGATATCATTGTTGCGGCGATGAGCGGAAACTTCCTGCAGCGCGGTGAACCTGCCATCGTTTCAAAGTGGGCACGTGCAGATGCTGCCTTGAAGGGCGGAGCGGATATTGTCATTGAACTTCCTTACGCATTCGCGACTCAGAATGCCGACACGTTTGCAAGCGGCTCCGTATCCATATTGGACAGCATGAAGGTCGACGCCCTGTGTTTCGGCAGTGAGGACGGCAAAATTGACCGCTTTCTCCATACATATGAAATGTTGTCGGTAAAGGAAGATGAATTCAACCGATCGCTTAAGGAGAGCGTAAAAGAAGGCAGCAGCTATCCCCGTGCAGCTTCCGATGCCTTCGAGTCGGTTGCAGGAGCAGATAAGGACATGCTGATCGACCTGACAAAGCCGAATAATATACTGGGTTTTCAGTATGTCAAATCAATTTTAGAACATAAAAGCGCCATAAAGCCTTACACAGTCAAACGTACAGGAGCCGCCTATCACGATCCGGATCTTGCGCCGGGTAACATTGCAAGTGCAACAAGCATCCGAAACAACATATTCCAGGTTGGCGGCATGGAAGAAGCCGTGAATTTCATGCCGAAAAGCACCGCCGATACCATTGAAGCTTATCAACAAAACTACGGACTGCTCCATAACTGGGAGCATTACTTCCCTCTATTGAAATACCGGCTGCTGACAATGAGCCCCCGAGAAGCCGCAGGTGTTTATGAAGCTGAAGAAGGCATTGAAAACCGTCTTAAGGGATTTATCACGGAATCTGGTTCATTTCACGAATTTATGGAAAAGATCAAAACCAAGCGCTATACATGGACCCGCCTGCAGCGCCTATGCACTCACATCCTTACCAACACGGGCAAACAGGAAATGAAGGAAGCGAAAGACAGCGGGACCGTCCCTTATTTAAGGCTGCTCGGTATGACCGAAAAAGGCCAGGCTTACTTGAGAAAGAAGAAACAAGAGTTTTCCGTGCCGCTTGTATCCACAGTTTCCCGTTTCAATCACCCTCTTATCGACATGGATGTGCGTGCGGCATATGCTTATGCAGCCGTTCTTGACGAGCCGTTCAGGACCAGGTTTTTAAAAGAAGAATTCAGCACCCCTCCGCTGCAAATAGACTGATTGATATAAACCGCCGGCTGTGCAACGTCTTTCGCCGAAGGCGATTCTTCAGGGAAAGACAGAGTCACAGATGCACTTATCTGTATTCTTAGCATCAGCCGCTGTGTTGAAATACTTCCTCGCTGACAATGTTCTATACGAAAAACAACAAATCCCCGGTTTCATGCCGGGGATCTTGTTACGCCTTTTTCTGTTCGAGTGTTTTCAAGAAATCGAGAGCATCGCTGAACGTATCGACCGGTACGATCCTCATTTCTGTATCAATATCTTCTGCTGCTTTAACTGCCAGTTCATAATTCGAATCTTTTTCCCCATTTTCGTTAGGAGCAAAAAACACATCCGCTCCAGCTTTGTCTGCAGCAACTATTTTTTGCTGAATGCCTCCGATCGGCCCGACATTCCCGTCATAATCAATCGAACCGGTACCGGCGATTTCATACCCTTTCGTATAATCCGTATCCGTCAGCTGGTTGTAGATTTCGAGTGAGAACATGAGCCCTGCAGAAGGTCCGCCGATTTCATCTGTTTTGATTGTCACTTCAGGGTCGACCGTCACCGCTCTGTCAGTTACGAGCGATATTCCCATGCCGGTTTTTTCTGGATTGTCCGGAAATTTTGCAAGCGGAACATCGACTGTCATTTCTTTTCCTTTCCGCTCAATCGTTATGGCAACCTCTTCGCCAGGCTCCATTCCGGATACCTGTTCAATCATTTGTTCACTTGAATCAAACTGTTTTCCATCAAGCATATGGATTCGGTCACCAGCCTGTAATATCTCCTCTGCCGGCATCCCTTCGATGGTCCCCATGACATACACACCATTATATTCTATATTGACTTCTTTTCCCGCCTGATTATAGGCCACAACCATTGCAGCTTCTTTTGAAGAATCCATCATGTGAAGCTGCCTGTTCATATACTCGTCATCCGTTTCGCCTTCCGGCCTGATGACTTCTTCGGGATAAAGATGCTGATATTTATTGAATTTCGCCCATACATATTGAAGAATGTTTGCCTGGCCCATCCGGACGGTAGTCAGCATGAAGGCTCCTTCTTCCTCATAACCGTCTGTCACTTCGATGATCGGATCCAGTTCCTTAGCCATTCCCGGATATGATACGTAATACGGCAGCCTTATGAAGGCGACAGCTGCCACAATTATAAGGGCGAGGACCCAGCCTTTTCTCGAAAAATTCCATTTAGCCATTGCGTTTCTCCTTCCATGCCTCGATTGCTGCAGTGATAGCAGGAATCATCTTAACTGTTTCCTTTTCTCCAATTGAAATGATCTCCTCTAAATCGGTAAAAGCTCTTGAGCTGAATTTATCAACCCGGGGCCTGATCATGATATCCGCATTGATCTCCTGGTACCTGACCAATTCACCTTGCATAATGTCAATGCTTTGCAAAATGACATCAAAAATTGAACGGACTTCCTCATTTCCACCGAAGTGAGCGACATCGACAGCAATGACCATATCCATATCCATTTCCATCGCAACCGATACAGGCACCCTGTCAACCACTCCGCCGTCAATCAGCAGCCTGCCGCCGATGTTCTCAGGCACAAATATACCCGGGATGGAAATGCTGGCGCGTACTGCATCTGCAGCGTTACCCGATTTGAATACGACCCGTTCACCTGTATGAAGATCCGTTGCAACGACTGCAAGACCCGGTGTTAAATTTTCAATCATTTTATTATACGTGAATATTCTAATTAAATCCTTCACTTTATTGCCTGCGATGAAACCCATACGCGGAACTGTAAAATCAAGATAATATTTCCGCTGGAATGCCCTTGCAATCTTATACAGGTCTTCGATGCTCTGACCAGCTCCATAAAGGGCCCCGACAAGGGCCCCCATGCTGCTTCCCGCAATTGAATGGACAGGAATATTATGGTCTTTCAATACTTTTAATACTCCGAGATGGGCGAAGCCCCTTGCCCCGCCTGAACCGAGTGCAAGCCCTATTTTTGGCATTTCCACCTGAGATTCCTCCTGACCGGCCTGTTTCTTTTCCATTCTTATGGTCTATTCAACAGTCCTATACACGTATATTAGAAAGACAGGCTTCTACCTGTCCAAACGAAGGCAGCTGATTCTCATGTACATCTGGCAGTTATCAGGGAGGTACGCTGGTGAACCGATCCAAAATGAAAACAATTTTGATGGCAGCCTTCGGCACCCTTATGGCAGGAGCGCTCATTTCATTCCCGAAGGCGTCCCTGGAAGCCTCCATTCGGGGGCTGGATATGTGGTGGGAAGTCGTCTTTCCTTCCCTGTTGCCTTTCTTTATTGTATCAGAAATCCTGATAAGTTTCGGTGTTGTAAACTTTTTGGGTGTTCTGCTAGAACCACTCATGCGGCCTCTTTTCCGAGTACCGGGTGCCGGCGGTTTTGTATGGGCAATGGGAATAGCGAGCGGGTTTCCGGCCGGCGCCAAGCTTACCGCCCGCCTGCGGCAAGAAAAACAGCTGACTGCGATTGAAGCGGAACGGCTTGTATCTTTCACCAATTCCTCAAACCCTCTATTCATTTTCGGAGTCGTAGCTGTCGGTTTTTTTCATAATCCCGAGCTCGGTATGATCCTCGCAGTTTCACATTATCTCGGAAATGTGTGTGTCGGCCTTGTCATGCGGTTTTACGGCAGAAAAGAAGAACGCAGCAAAAAAAAGAATGACAGCCGATCTTCATTAAAGTTTAAGGAGGCGTTCGAAGCCCTCCATTTATCCAGGTTGGAAGAAAAACGGCCTTTCGGCTCTGTTCTGGGCGATGCCGTGACCTCCTCCATTCAGACGCTTCTGCTCATCGGCGGTTTTATCATCTTGTTTTCGGTATTGAATAAACTGCTTGAACTGCTGAACATTATTGGGATTTTTGCCTGGATAGCAGCTGGAATCCTTGGTTTCCTTCATGTTTCGACTGAGTTAAGCGGCCCCCTCATTTCGGGATTGTTTGAAATCACTCTCGGCACAAGATTGACCAGCCAGGCAGGCGGGACGTCACTGCATCAGCAGGTGATAATCGCAAGCTTCATCCTTGCCTTTAACGGATTTTCTGTACAGGCACAGGTTGCAAGCATTCTCGCTGAAACAGATATACGGTTTGCTCCCTTTTTTATTGCCCGTTTCTTACACGGCATATTCGCTGCAGCATTTGCATTCGTCCTCTGGGAACCACTATATGAAGGAACTGCCATGAATCGAAACGGAGCAGTCCCTGTCTGGTCCAGGAGCCATGCCGCCTTCAGTGATTACTGGACATGGCTTGGGAACAACGGGGCCCTTTTCACTCTGATTGCCTTAATTATTTATTGTATTCTGCAATTTTGGCGGCCTGCAAAATTTCATAAATAAAACCTTCGCTGAGTCAGCGAAGGTTTTCAAACTTCAATTTCAATGCTTGTTCGACACCTTCTGGAACGAGGTCGGAGACATCCGCGCTGTACTTAGCCACTTCTTTTACTATGCTTGAACTTAAAAAAGAATATTGATTGTTCGTCATCATGAACAGCGTTTCAATATCTTCATCAAGTTTGCGGTTAATGGATGCAGCCTGCATTTCATATTCAAAGTCAGATACCGCCCGCAAACCCCGCAAGATTGTCGTTGCTTGCGTTCTATGTACGTAATCAATCAACAATCCGTCAAAAGAGTCGACTTCCACGTTTGGAATATCCTTTGTGGCCTCTTTCAATAATTCAACACGTTCCTGGACAGTGAAAAGCGGTCTTTTGGATTCATTGTTCAACACTGCCACAATTACCTTATCAAACACGTTCGCTCCCCGTTGAATGATATCGATATGCCCGAGTGTGACCGGGTCGAAACTTCCCGGACAAACAGCTATAGTGCTCAAAACCATTTCCTCCTTTATTCGCCTGGTCTGTTTGTGCCGTTTGGCGGCACTGTATAGATCGTCACTCCGATCATTCCGTATGTTTCCCGGCGCACCAGGCGGCATAGTCCGATCGCTTCAGGAAGCGAGACATCATTGCTGTGTTCGGCAACGATAATGCATCCATCATGTAAGAGTGACTGATCAGATAAGTACTTAATTGTATCAACCAGTTTCTGTTTTTTATAGGGCGGATCCAGCAAAACGAGGTTAAGGGATAATTGGCGTTTTGCAACCGCCTTCAATGCCCGCGATGCATCATTGCGGTACACTTCGGCCCGATTCTGAAAATCGCACTTCGTAAGGTTCTCCCTGATCGTTTCTACCGCTTTTGGATCCCGGTCAACCAAAATCATGCGGTCGATGCCCCGGCTCAGTGCCTCTATCGCAAGACCGCCGCTTCCTGCGAATAAATCCAGTCCGGTTCCCCCTTTAAAATAAGGGCCGATCAGATTAAATATCGATTCTTTTACCTTGTCAGTGGTAGGCCGTGTATTTTTACCGGGAACGGCTTTAAGCGGCCTCCCTTTGCATTCACCTGATATTACCCTCATCTAATCCCTGCCTTGCCCGCCTTATTATTGTCTAAATCACATATTTAATCCTACCACATTCTCTACACTGTTCAAATAACATCATTCCAGACAACCTGTTTGTGCTGGATAAAATTCAAGCATACCAATGTATAATCCCACCCAACCATGTTCATACTAGGAAATGACAACATCTCTTTGCGCAGATGTTGTTGCCAACCGTGGAGAAGACTTAACTATTCCCCATAAGTTCTTCCTCCGGTTTCTCCTCTCCCTTTGCCTTCTTGGAAGCAAGAGGGCCCCTGCAGATCTTTGGCTGCAGGGATTTTTTTTGCTATTACAAAATACCTTCAAAAAAAACCAACGCATATTTTCGTTCTGTTTTGAAATACAAAATTACAAATACAACATAAAATTACATTCGTTTAACCAGCCAAATTGGCAAGGTAAACACATTCTAATTAGTGTAGTAAAATGCTCTGAGTTCAAATCTTTCTATTGTGTTATTCGATCAAAGGGCTATTTAATGAAATAAATCCGTTTAAAATATTGAATTTTAGACGGGCAGTTGATTTGCACTGCAGGGGTTCGCTTTCCGTGGGAGACCCCGCAGGAGCGCCAGGGCCATGATGAGGCTCCCGAACGTCCTCCGGCAAAGAAGACACAGTGATTGCAAATTGCGGCCGGAGAGAAGCAGGTACGGGTGTCGCACTTGTGCCACTTTATACCTGCAGCGGAAAGAAACGGACAAAACTTCGGTTTGATACTATCGGACTTCCATATTCAAGAATACTGACCTAACCCGTTAATTTTTTTACAAAAGAAATTCACAGCTGCCGGAAAATGATATAATGCCATTGTTCTATATGATCGGCTTTCAAATTAAGAAAAGATTGGAGGAACCGTTATGATCCAGCGTTTTATCGAACTTGGGGAAGGCTATTCCGACCTTTATGAGTTACTCGAAATCGCCCGCAGCAGGCCGGACAAGGTAACTCATTTCTTGATTTTAAAATCCAGGTCGGATAATCGCGCGGCTGTCTCAGCTGCAGTCGTGCTAAAGCCTGTCAAACCCGGTGATTTCCAGCCGCTTTACATTTGCAGGGAAGGAATTCCGTTAAAAGAGAATAAAAGCGAAAGACAGCAGATGGTTGAGGAGGCTGCAAGCGAACTCGGAGCCCGACTTGTTGAAATGGAAATCAAACCTTCCAGTGAGTTTAATGAAAAAGAGCTGTTTTACCAGTATGTAATCGGTATCTTGCGTCTCCATCACATCATACCTCCACTGCAATAAGCATAAGAAAAGGGGATGCCCCTATACCTGAGTGGTTCAGATACCTTGGAGAAAGTGTTAAATAGCATGTGAAGTAACATACTAAAACACAGTATGTTCAGCACCGCAAATAACAGTTCAAACAGCATACAAAAACGGTCAGATTTTATATCGTTTTTTTAAAACTGGAGCGTCTTTAATTGAATAAATTTGATCAATAGATCTGTTCATTTAAATGGGAATTGCATTTTGCTGAAGGGGTTCGTTTTACGCAGGGCGGGCGGTGATCCTCCTCATCGCTGCAGCTCTCACGGGCTCTCACCTGTTACGATCCCATCTACTGGTGCACCAACAGATATCGCGCTTTTATTTATTTAGCCAGCTGGAAGAAGCTTTCATTGGAAATCAGCATAAAAGTTCCAACTGCGAAAGGAAGTCTTTGGGTGAAAACGCTGCAAACAGCGACCAAAGGAAGCAATTTTTCGTCTTACAGAAAATTTTTGCACCGTAACTTCCGGAGTGAAATTAGAGGTTCGGTATGGGAGTGAAGATGCTTTTTTTTCACAAAAGCCTGTTATACCATAAAAAAAGGGATATCAAACCTTTGCGATTTGATATCCCTTTTCCAGCACTCTTGAAAATATTGCTCCTAAACAGAAGCGGTTACTTGCATGCAGCTTCTGTTTTTATAATCCCATTTTATAATCGTACTCTTTTGCCTTATCGGGCTTCGAGTTTTCGTATTCAGACTTGATGAAAGGCTTATAAGATGGCTCCACTTTTTTTACAAAGTGGAGGGATTTCAGCTTTTCGATCAAATCTTCCGCCTTTTCCATATCGTTGTACAGAACAGCATATTTCATACGCCGGGAAATGTAATGGACATTCCCATATCGGCGCAGCTGTTTTACTGGTTTGGTCGAATGGAGCCATACAATCAAGCCCTGCCGATTACCAATCATCGTTTCTGTCCCCTTTTGATTTCCTTTTCCATAGTTTAGCATGAAAGCATTTCCTTCTGCAATGCCGCTGTCTGCACTGTTGAAAGAGGCCGGAAACTGCCCTATTATGAAATAAAACGGCAGAAAGGGAATGAAAATCATGCTTGAAGGCATTTGGGAAACATTCATGGATGCACTCGCACACAGCCAGGCTGTTTCGGATTGTGAAGTGAAAAAAGTCGCAGGCATTCCTTTTCTGTTTGTCCGCCCTGCCAGTCAGGCCGGAGCACGCGGAGTGCTTGAAAACGTGATGACAGCTGCTGCAGCCAGATCGATGAAAGGCAAACAGCTGAATGCCGAGTCACACTTTGTAAGGATGACACCATCCGGTTATTATGTGTACCGGTTCCGATTCCTCGTACCGCAGCGAAAAATGTTTTGCTGCGGAAACGGATGTACGGACTGCATCCGTTTTAAAAGCATTTAAAAGACTGCTTATGCCAATTCCGGCTGTGCGGCTGAACTTCCTTCGGCTGCTTGTTTATCTTCTATAATTTGCATAAACAAAAAATGCGGAGAGCCCTTTCTCAGCGGTGTACACATAAGCAGGGCTCGCAGCTGGACACTAATCTAACTTGAATAACTTATACTTTCTTACCTTTGAACAAACTCGCCGATTGGCGAACTTTCAGGCAAAGACAGAGGCACAGTTGCCCTTCCATATTCTTAAAAACAGGACGCTCCGTCGAAACACTTCCTAACTTGAATTGGAACAAATGCGCAAGGCACCCGCTTATGACGATAGCCCCTGGCGCCTGGAGCTGAACGGTTCTCTTCTGGCTTTTTATCGATAACGCTTAAATTTTATGATTTCCTTAACAACAAAAAAAGCGGACGGCTATTTGGCCGTCCGCTCCCTTGCATCTATTAAGCGCTGCATCCGCAGGACCCGCCGCTTCCACAGCCTCCGCCGCAGCCTGAAAGTGAATCGAAGAATGGATTGCCGCTTGGGACCTTGATCTGGTCTGAAACCGCTTTTCCGAGCAGCTGGCTTATTTCGTCTAGGACTTCCTGCAGTTCTTCTTCAGCCTTTTTGAATTCGGCAATCGTATCATGCAGGTCCAGCTTTCGTTTAAGCTCCATCACTTCTGTTGTCACTTTCTTGAAATCCGGATGGTACTTCCCAAACCGCTGAACTTCCTCATATTGTTCCTTCAGTTTAGAAAAAGCTGCGATCAATTCCAGCGCTTCAGGATCGCTTTCCATCTTTTCTTTGGAGCGGCGGTAATTTTCCATCATATCTGAATCGAACATCATGGCTGAAAGCTCTTCAGCCTGGTCGATGATTTGAATGCTTTCTAACGTGGCAAGCATGAATTCACACCTCCGTTATCCAATCATAACATGAAACATGGAAAAATGCCCGTCCCCTTATGATCGAATCTCAACTTCGACCACTTCTTCCTCACCATATAAATCGTGGTCATTCTTTGCGAGCTGAATACGGACTGTATGCTTTCCTTCAGGCAAATTTTTGATGATAAATGCCGCTTTGTATACATCGACAGGGTGTCTGCCGTCAATGACGACATGAAGATGCCCTTCCCCCTGTTGGTGTACGGACTCATTCTCGGAAAAGTGGATTGAAGGAGTATATGTTTCGATATAAAGATTACCATTCTGAACATGATACTTCACCGTAAATTCTCTGTCTTTCTTTTGTTTCGCCATCACTTCGACGCCCTGATCAGCCGGCATGAATCCTGACGCGATCAATACAGCCAGCAGGACGGACACTTTGACCATGTACATGCTTTAACCTCCTTTTCAGGCTCGTTACCTGTTAGTGTTCACACCTGCGGAGATTTTTATGTTCAATAAGCAATACATTTGATCATACGCTTTGTGCTTACAGGCTGAAATGAATCATCTCCCCCAAAAAAGAAACCTGCCTTATTCCTTAATTCGTTCAGTTATTGTGGAGAAAATATAATATAACAAGCTAAATGAATTAGGATTCACAAATTAAATCATTCGGTAATTACGCAAAAAAGTTCAGAGTTTATGATTGCTCTATCTTTTCTTTTGCAGTGCAAATGACAGTAGCCTATTCTGGAACTTGCCCGTTTCTATCCGCTGCAGGCATTCGCTTTCGCGGGGTGTCCGGGAAGCCTCAACATGGCATGGCGCTTCTGATCTTGACACTCGCCATAAGCTGATTTCCCATAAAATTTAATTACATTTCGGATAACGATAAGGACCCTAAACAATATTGATTTAAGCCAGAAGAACATGGATTGATCGATTATCGTTCGATATTCAAAAAGTCGGATCTTATCCTCTCTTCATAAAAATAATAACTGCACAGGGGTTTTTATTCTTTCTCCAAACGGGCTTGTTAAACAGAATAAAAGCGGTATAATTTTTACGCACCAGTTGATTGGAGCAGAAGGGGTTCGACTCTTCGAAAATAAAAACCAATTTTCTTCATGCGGAAGATGAGCCTTTACAAAATAAAAGAAACGAGTATAAAACCCCTGCGATTTCATACTCGATTTCTAATGTTAATTCAATTGTTTCTCTACGTTATCGGAACAACTTACTTATTCTTGCATATTTCCATCGTTTGACCCCATTATTTTCAGCAGTTCCAGCATCATCGCAGCCGATTGGATGCCTTCCTGGGCCCGGTCGATTTTATGGGCGAAGGTTTTTCCATAATACACCTGCATCTCTCTTTCAATCGATGATATCAAAAAAGGATTTCTGCCCAGCTTTCGGTACCACTGCGGCTGTTCCCGCAAAAAACGCTTCATTTCCGAATTGGCATTCACAAACTGCTGTACTTCCTTGCGCACGTTATTTCATCCTTTCAGGCACCGGTCAATCTCTGAAGTTGCGGAACGGCGGCCGTTGCCGGATATGGTCGTCATTACTTTTACCTTTGAAGGACTGGAATTGCTCGAGGATCTGCTGTACATTTCCGATCGCACCGCTCATGCTGGATAGATGTTTCTCCATTTGGTTCATATCCATCTTTTTGAGGGATGAAAGCATCCCATTAATAAAATCATTGCTTCCTTTTTCATCTTTTTTCTTTTGAGATCCTCCAATTGATGATTTCCTGTTTATAAACTCCTGCCACATGTCATCCTCTTCGCCGAATAAATACCATTCTTCATAAATCTCTTTCCATGTTTTCCGGTCCTCCCTGACTTCTTTAGCCAGGCCTGGATGCCTTTTGACAAACGCTTTGAACCGTTCGATTGATTCCTTTCCGTTTTTTACGGTTCCAGACATACTGTCACCTTCCTTCCATTAATGCAAGGTGCCTATTACATATTACAGCCGAATATAAAGAAAAGTGCGCCTAATTTTAATCCGCCTTCTGCAGACGCTTTGGATAGGAGCAGCGGCTTTAACGTGTTAAAATATACAGGACAACTTATGCATAGGTGGTAAAGTATGAACAACATTTCCAAAAAACAGTTAAAAGAGAGTCTAAGTGAATTCATTGATGCAGCAGACCAAGCTGAACTTGAAGTCATGAACAGCGTGCTTACCGGAGTCTCAAACAAAAAAGAAAAGAATATCGCTACCTATATCAACGCGTTATTCCATTTTGAAACACATTATGAAGAAGGGAAACAAAGCCTCGAAATCATCATGCCGAACGAACAGATTGTCATGAACTCGCTTGATATGACGCACGGCGGCGTTACGGCAACCTTGCTTGATACAGCAATGGGCACTCTTGTTAACAAGGTGCTTCCTGAAGGAAAAAAAGCGGTCACTACCGAAATAAAAGTCAACTACCTTGCCCCCGGAAAAGGAAAATATTTAAGAACAAAAGCAAACATCGTTCAAATCGGTTCTAAAATTGCATTTTGTGACGGACAAGTTTTCCGCGAAGACGGCAAACTCGCAGCATACGGAACAGGAAGCTTTTTTATAATTGGGTAATCCGAAATGCGGAAGGCGCCCGCTTAGCGGCGTACGCATAAGCGGGGGCGTCCGCAGGAAGGCGGTCTTCCCTTCCGGAGGAGGTCACCGCTTATGACGATAGCCGCTGGCGCCTGCAGCTGGACAACTCGAAATGCGGAAGGCGCCCGCTTACCATTTCCATAATTGCTTAAATCTAAAAAACGCAGAACGGCAATCAATCCGGTCTGCGTTTTTTACTGCCAGTCCTGTATGAAATTCTGCGTATAATACAATTGATATACACCTGTGCCAAGATGGGTGAAATCGCCATTCAATAATGTTTTGCGGTGACCTTCGCTGTTAAGCCATCCCTCGACCGCATCAATTGCATCGGTATATTGGGCTGCGATGTTTTCCCCGGCCAGCTGGAAAGCAACGCCGCCTGCCGTCAACCGGTCACCCAGGTCTTTATCGTCAAGTGATTGGTGGGAAAAATATTCGTTGACATGCATGTCCTTACTGTGCAAGTAGGCCACTCTGGCAGTTTCAGGACTCCATTTGACTTCGCCAAGACCATGCCGTTTCCTTATCACATTTGTCAAATCAAAGATCTGCTTTGCTTCCCCTTTTTCCACCTCAGCCCACGTGCCGAAATCTAGCTGGGGGTTCTCCGCCAATTTTCCGCGGTATGCCATTTCATACGGCCTGTGCTTCACAAGCGTTCCGTCATTGAGGTACCGGACACTTGAAAGACTGCCTGTGAAGATATCGATATATAACTGAACCCAGACGTCCGGCGCGATCTGCAAAAGAGGCTTTGCTTTTAAATCATTTTCTGTCAAATGAAATTGATATTCCGTTCCATTCACCGAAAAAGAATTTTCTGTCTGGCGGGCCGCCGTTTCTCTGATTTCGACAGCGGACTGTCCAATTTTAAAAGGTTTTACCGGAGCATCGTTTCCAGTTGCGAAGGCTGTGACGGCCTTGCCATTCTCAATGCCAACCATCACATATTGGCCAGGCCTGTCAAATATCCGCCATTCATAGCCGTAGGCTGAAGGCTCAGTGCGGACATGCTCACCCATTATATGTTTGACCTCCTGCTCCGTCTTTCCGATCAAAAGACCGAGATTGGCTATTTTTCCAGGGTCCTTGTCTTCCTTATGGTCAAGAACAGCTTCACCGCTTTCTATCTGAAAATCGATTTGCCTTGAGTCATCTTGATTCAAACGTCCTGTTAATGCCTCAACATCAATTAATGAAATGAAGATGGCCGCAGCCAGGACCCATCCCAGTATTTTCAGGTTTATCCCCCCAATTCCTTCTCTATTAGATTTTCCACACCATTAATGATATCCCTAATACCAAATTATTCAACAGGAGACAGACTATACGGCTGAATTTTTTTACCTTTTACCATTACCGACTCCTATCCGCTAATTTGGTTGTTTTATCAATAACTTTAACTGATAAGATGTCAATATGCGGTAATTGAAATTTCTAACATGGCAAAAAAAAAAAAAAGAGGAAAAGCCTTTACATGCTCTTCCTCTGCTCCATTCTGGAGCAATACATTTACTGGTGCATTTCAGGCGGCTCAGATATTTCATGAAGGGCGGTTTCCGCTTCATCGGCTGTCTGATCATTTAGAGAGATGTCCCCAAGTGAAACGATGCCAATCAACCGGCCTTTATCTACAACCGGGAGCCTCCTGATCTGATATTCTGCCATCAGATTTGCAGCCTCTTCCACAGAAGTATCCTGAGTAATCGTATGGAGTGCTTCGCTCATTACTTCAGTCACCTGTGCAGAACCTGACTTTTTCTCCGCATACCCTCTTACGACAAGATCTCTGTCGGTAATCATACCTATCAGCTCATCATTCTCGCAAATCGGAACTGCCCCGACGTTCAGTTCTTTCATTTTCAGGGCAACTTCATACACATTATCCAGCGGAGTGCAATACTCAACATTTGTCGTCATGACCTCACGGACAGATTGCATCATGGTCACCTTCCTTATTTTTTGATAAACATCTGTGTCCAATACTTTCCGCCGGAACCGCCGGCTGCATACCCGACACCGATATGAGTATAGTTCCCGTTTAGAATGTTTTTCCGGTGCCCTGAGCTGTTCATCCAGGCTTTGACGACCTCTTCAGGCGACCGCTGACCCATTGCGATGTTTTCTGCAGCGGCCCGGTACGAAATATTGAAATTCCGCATCATGGTAAAAGGTGATCCATACGTTGGAGAAGTATGGGAAAAGTACCCTGAATCCCTCATATCCGCTGATTTATACCTGGCGACCCTTGAAAGTTGCCAGTCGGGCTTAAGCGGTCCCAGGCCATATTTGGCGCGTTCCTGATTGGTCAGCTGAATCACCTGATGTTCAATCCTTTTAATTTCTTCAATACGAGGAATATTCACCTTTTGCCCCGGGTAGATCAAGTCAGGGTTTTCAAATTGCGGATTTGCTTCAATGATTTCAGTTAACCCCCGCTTATAACGGACAGAGATTTTCCAGAGGGTATCACCCCGTTTGACGGTATAAGTGGTGGTGTTTTGCGCACTGACCTCCTGGACTCCCGCTGAAGCCCATACACCAAGTGCAAGTAAGGCTGATAAAATAATGGTCATCTGTTTTTTCATTACCTGACCTCCTTTCTTGTAATAGTTTGACCAAAATCTGAAAAATATCCCGCCGATTTTCGCTTATTTTTCCTCATCTGCAAAACCTGCGGAGAGGAATGATAATTGCACTTTTTCCTTATTTCTAATATGATAATGCTAGGCATATGTAGAGAATTTTTAGGAGGGATACATAATGAGATTTGAAAATATGGGCATTGAAAACAGAGAGCTTCCGCTCAATATATTGGATCATTTAATGAAAGAGAACGGATTTGTAAGGGCAGGACAGTGGGATTATGAACGGGTGACCTATGATTATAAGTTCGAAAGCATGGCTGATGGCGCCGTTTATTATCTGCGTATCCAGGGTTATGCCGTTGAAGGCGCAATTGATACCTCCCACGCTGTCATCGAAACGATGGTGCCCCTGCTTGGAAGGCATTATTATCCGCACGGAGTCGAATATGAAGGAGAACAATTTCCAAAAAACATTGTTCAGGCTTCCGCCAATCAGCTGGAGAAAGTAAAAGCGGCAATGGATGATGCCATTGAAAATGCGCTGTAAAAACATTACATCCGACATCAATGAAAGCACATGCCATGCATGTGTTTTTCCTTTATCCGTAACAGGCAGCAGTTTTATTCATGGGCTTGTTCCGTTTCAGAAAGATGAAAAAGGAGCATACATGCTGTCCATTTCCTCTATTCACTGCAGCTGTAAGACATTATAATAGTAAATAGATGCATTCAGGAAGGAGTTCGAAATTGTCCAGTCTTTTTACCAGGAAAACGTTGATCATTCTTGCAGTTGTCATTTTAATCGGTATCGCTGCATATTTTATTCTTCCCGTATCAGTTCCATTAATCTTCGCGCTGGTTACAGCTCTGTTTTTAGAGCCGGCTGTCAAGTGGATGACCCGCAGGTTTAAAATATCAAGAAACTTTTCTGTCCTCATAGTATTTATGCTGTTCATCATGCTGATTGGTGCGGGAAGCTATTTCACCCTCACAAAGGTCATAGCTGAAATCATCAATCTTGGTGAAAACCTGCCCGAATATATCGCGGAAATCAATAAGATTTGGTATGAGATGGAAACTGAACTGGTTGCAGCTTCACAGGATTTACCTGAAGAATTTGTGAGGGAAGTCAGTGATCAGATTGAACAGCTTCTTTTCAATATGAAAGATGATTTAACCAGCCTTTTCAATATTGAATCACTAAAAGTATTTGCAACAAATGCCATTACCGGAATTCCCGATTATCTGGTCAGTTTTCTTGTCTATTTAATCGCCCTGTTCCTGTTCCTGCTGGAGCTGCCGCGAATAAAAACGAGAATGTATGCCCACCTTACCCCAAAAACGGCTGATAAAGTATCATTCATGAATACGAGGCTTTCGTATGTCGTCTTCGGATTCTTCAAAGCACAATTTTTGGTGAGCATCATCATCTTCATCACCACCCTGATCGGCCTGTTATTGATTAAACCTGATGTTGCACTTGTTATGGCCTTGATCATCTGGATTATTGATTTCATACCGATCATCGGGTCCATCGTCATTCTAGGTCCGTGGGCCATCTTCTATTTATTGAGCGGGAATATTGCACTTGGAACAAAACTTGCGATACTCGCTGTCATTCTTCTTGTCATCAGGCGGACTGTCGAACCGAAAGTGATGGGGCAGCATATCGGATTGTCGCCTCTGTCCACGTTGATTTCCATGTACATCGGCCTTCAATTGCTCGGCATTTTAGGATTCATTATCGGCCCATTGCTCGTAATCGCCTTCAATTCAGCAAGAGAAGCCGGAATCATCAAAATGAATTTCAAAATATGAGGGGTAAATGGACTGAACATGAAAAAACCCCGGTTATGGCGGAAAAATAGAAAAACAATCAATTTCGCGGACGAAATCATTTATGATTTCGTCCTTTTCTTTTTACTGATTAAGCAGTTCTTCATTCGATTTAATAATTTCTAGTGCAAGATGACATAACTTATTGTCATCCTTTTATTAATATTAAAACAGTGTTGGTCGCAATGTTAATGTTCAAACTTTTTGAGAAGGTTTTCTGTAATGCATGTTGAATTTATGAAAGGCCGTTATTCAACTCCCCAGTTTAATGCGCTTTTCTCACGAATGCTCGCTAACGGGTGTTGAAGAATTCAAGGGACTTAAGGGGTGCTATTATGAGAGAAATTATAAATATCAAAGCGTTGAAATATCCTGATTTTTTACATTATGAATGGGAAGGAGAATTGATTATCAAGACTTCAGAATATGTGATGGTGCTTTGTAAACCTGGTAGAAAGCTAAAACACCACTCCAAAAATAGTACGTTTACAATACATAATCGATCATTAGAATACTTTTCCCTCAAAGAAGGCTTTACGGTGGCAATGGAAATTGAAAGTGGCAGCATCGTCTCCTATTATTGCAATGTTACTCTGCCATCGGTTTTGAGAGGAAAAGAGATATCTTTTGTTGATTTGGACTTAGACTTCGTAAAACGGCAAGGTGAGGATTGGAAAGTTATTGATGAAGAGGAATTAATAACAAATAGCAGCAAGTATAATTACCCTCCTGAATTAAAGGAAGATGCAACTCAATGGTTAAAAGTGTTAAAAAGAAAGGTTAAAGAAAAAGAATTTCCATTTAATGACACAGTTTTGGATAGATATGATTCCCTGACTACATTATAGGGGTGCAATTGTCAAACAGGGCATGATCCCTTGAGATTAGAAACTTATATAAAAGGTAATTAGATCCGTTTCGGTGAAAAAACTTACGAAATAGCATACTAATCAGGAGACCGCATCGCATATGATTTGGTATGTACGCCTGCTTAGCGGCGTGCACCGAT
>NZ_LWBL02000018.1 GCF_001644195.2 Bacillus marinisedimentorum
GGCCTTTTCAGGAACGGATAGCTTGATTCGTTCCCTTTTTAGTCCTCCGAAGGCATTTTCGGAAACGTATAGGCGTTAGCGGGGATTCCTGCAGGAAAGCGGTTTCTCTTCCGACGGGATCACCGCTTTGGGCGATAGCAGCTGGCGCCTGGAACTGGACACTAATCTTACTTGATTCACTTATACTTTCTTACCTTATAAAGAAACGCGCCGTTGACGAGCCTTTAGGCGAAGACAGAGGCGTAGCTGCTCTTATTTATATTCTTAAAATTGGCCATTGCGTCGAAAAACTCCCTTGCTGACGACGGATACTTTCCTATATGGTAAATAAAAACGCTCTGAGTTTGATATGCTCCCCCTAAGGTAGACAGGTTAAAAATAAAACTTGTTTATCTTAGGGGGAGCTTTTTATGGGTAGAAAATCAATTACTCCAGAATATAAGCTTGAAGTACTAAAAATGTGGGAGGATGGCAAGTATTCCTTAGCTGCCATTGCAAAAAAGTATAAGGTGTTTGAGTCCACTATTAAAGAATGGAAATATAAGTTTGATACGTATGGGACCGAAGGCCTTAAAGAAGCCTCTACCTGGAAACCATACACCCGTGAGTTAAAGCAGTCCGCCATAAACGATTACCTTTCCGGTCATTATTCATTGCGTGATGTTGCCAGGAAGTATGAAATATCAAACGAATCCGTCCTCAGGAAATGGATTAACAAGTATAATAGTCATAGAGAATTGAAGGATACGAAAGGAAGGACAAGCTCTATGGCTAAAGGGAGAAAAACGGCTTGGGATGAACGTATTCATATTGTCCTTGACTGTTTGGGGAACGGAAAGGATTATCAAAAAACAGCAGAGGCCTATGAAGTCTCTTACCAGCAAGTGTATCAGTGGGTTAAGAAGTATGAAGATGGTGGAGTTGAAGCGCTTAAAGATAAACGGGGACAGAAGAAAGAAGAAGCTGAATTAACCCCGGAAGAAAAAATCAAGCTTCAGATGAAGAAGTTGGAAAGAGAAAATGAACGACTACGTGCGGAGAATCTATTCTTAAAAAAGTTAGAGGAACTCGAAAGGAGGCGAAAGTAAGCCACATCCCTTATAAAGACAAGTACATCGCAATCCAGGAGCTTAATGCGGATGAAGATATAAGTATTGTTTTACTATGTGATATCGCTGGGATTACACGAGGTGCTTACTATAAGTGGTTAAACCGTATACCTTCTGCACGTGACCTTCAGAATGAGGAAATCATAAGAGAGATGAAGGCTCTCCATGAGGAATTGGAAGGTATCTATGGCTATCGTCGAATGATGATGCATATCAATCGAAAGCTCGGACAGAGCTTCAACCACAAACGCTATTATAGGCTGATGAGGGTGGTCGGTTTACAGTCGGTCATACGTCGAAAGAAGAAACGTTATAAGCCTTTCAACCCCGAACATGTCGCCGAGAATGTATTAAACCGTGAATTCAAGGCTGAAAATCCAAATGAAAAATGGGTAACAGATGTCACGGAATTCAAATATGGTTCCACAAAGAAAGCTTACCTAAGCGCTATTTTGGATCTGTATGACGGCTCAATTGTCAGCTATGTCCTAGGACATTCCAATAACAATCTCCTTGTGTTCAAGACGCTTGACCTGGCAACAGAGCAACTGGGCAGGAGCCGGCTCCTACTACACAGTGATCGTGGATTCCAGTATACCTCTCATGGCTTTAAGCGAAGGATTGATGAAGCCGGGATTACTCAGAGCATGTCACGGGTAGGCAGATGCATTGATAACGGGCCCATGGAATCCTTTTGGGGAACACTTAAAAGCGAGAAATATTATTTACATAAGTATGAAACGTTTGAAGAGCTCTCTCAAGCGATAGAGCAGTATATTCATTTCTATAATCATGATCGGTACCAAAAACGACTAAACGGCCTTAGCCCTATTGAATATAGAGCCAAAGCCGCTTAGACTACTTTTTATTATTTCCACTGTCTACTTGACAGGGGGCAGTTCAGTTCATACACTCGGAGCGTTTTTCTATACTTATTATCATGCATTTCTCCTTGCCGGTTCTGTTGGTATAACTAATGTTGTTTTCGTTCGATTTGAAAATTTGCACTTCAAAACTGAACCCTTTAATGAGAAATCTGGAGGTTTATTTTTGTTTTTTTCCTTGTGATAACAAAAATCCCTTACTGACAGCTAGTGAATCATAAAAATGAGCGCTTTTTCTCCAGGACGGAATGCTCCCGCTAAAAAAAATCATTGAAAAACGGCGTGTATTCCGGCAGCATCTCTGCCAGCATCTCCACATCCTTTTTCGGTCCAATTACCTTCCCAGTTTCATATAAGAAAGAAGGTTCCTGATATCCAAACAATACTGCGGCCAGTGTCTGGATATCAAGTGACAGCCCCCGTTTAGGCAGATGAGTGCATGAACTGCCTGTACTGTTGTTTTTATGGGTCGTCACAGAAAAGCTGCCGTTATCATAGCAAATCTGGAAGGTGGCGTCGTTCCAGTCGGCAAACCCATCGGTCACATGCAAGAACAGGTTCCCTTTTCCGGGTGGAATTCGGAAAGAATACTCTTCCAGCGTTTTTCCCGCGTCCACAATCCGGGCCATAAAATAGGGTTTCGTTTCAATCAACATCCGCGGATTTTCGAAAAGAAATGAAAACTCCTGGGCATCAGGCAGCGGAACCTCCACTGACTCTGCCATCGAATCATGCTGCCTGATAAACGTAAGCAGACCAAGCAAGCTCTCGATGTCAAGATGGACCATTTCATGGATGATCATTTTCTCATCCTTTGTATAATATAGTATGTAACCGCCCGGCGTCCCATCAGCCCGGTAATAGACGGCGGCCTGATCGTTGTTTTTTGTAAAGACACGGGTGTTCCACCATGTATCGGTTCTGACAAGCATTCCATTGTATTTGCTTGCGTACTGGCTATATATCTCATTCAACAAGCCAATTTTCCTGCCCGTCCTTTCAATCCGGCCATCCATCTTTTTAAATTGGCTGAACCTGTCCATGGCAATTTTATATTTTTTATACTGGACAAATGTTTCCCATCCATAACGTCTGTAAAATTCAAATTTGAACGGGTGCAGCATGGATATTGCATAACCAGTCTCTTTCAACCGTTTCAGGCTGTTTTTCAGCAGGCTCTCGACATGGCCGCTGCGCCTGTATTCCGGCCATGTTGCCACAGCAGAAACTCCGCCCATCTTCCACCGTTTTCCGGCAAGGTATATTTCAAGGTCCAAAATATGCAGCTTAGAAGCCAGTTTTCCGTCTGCTAGCGAACCCCATACCTCTTCATATGATAGCCGTTCAAGTCGTTTTTCTTTTTCATCATCTGTAAGTGTATATTGAAATGCAAACTGTGATAAGGCCAGCACTTCATCCATCTCGTCACGTTCAATCTTCCTAATCTTCTCTTCCAATGTAATCCCCCTCCCGCTTCATAATCTATTCAACGGAAAACACGGCAATTCCTTCATGTCCTCTTTCCGATGCATCGCGGTTATACACCCGTTTTTATTTAGGACGCACCCTGGTCCGGACAGGGCGTAAATTCACGGACAATTCCTCTTCACCGCTTGCTCCGCTGAAAAGAAGAATCCATGGATGCTTCCAAAGGGAAACAAGAACGGGTGTCGCACGTGTGCAGCGGGTAACAACAGCCAGAATTAACAGAGCCTTGCGGTAAAAAAGGCATTGCGGCTTATGCCGCAATGCCTCAGATCAGCCTAGAATTGCTTTGATCATGCTCGTCGTCGCTCCGCCTTCATAAATAATATACAGAAGGAGGTATACAGCTACACCGGTGATCGCCGTAAAGAACCAGATGATGCTTGTCCACGGCCCTATTTTCCGGTGCCTGCCAAGGTTATTTTTATAGCCGCTGTATAGTGACACGAGGCCGAATACTCCGCCGGTAGTGGCCAGCACAATATGGAAAATCAAAAATGCCGTATAATACTTCTTGATGCTGTCAGGTCCTCCGAACTCCGTATTTCCGACAAAGACGGTCCTCGAAACATATATGATGAAGAACAGCAAAGCAAAGACACCGGCTGCCGTCATCACTTTCTTATGCGCTTCCACACGGCGGCGGGAAATCAAATACCAGCCGATGGCGATCAGCACCGCACTGATTACGATAAAAGATGTGCTTATGGTCGGCAAAATTATCCCCATACTCCTACCCCATTTCTGCTGCTGCTAGAGTTAAAGTGAAAAATACTGCTGCCTTAGGCAGGATTGCCGGGCTTACAGCACCGGCTTCATGTTATTGATCTCTTCCTGTTCCTCTTTACGTTCACGGCGTGACCAGGCGAAGAATGTATACCCGATTGCCATTCCGTAAATGATTTCCTGCATGAATTTCATCACAATACCGCCGAGCTGCTGATCCTCCATAATCGGGAATATCGAAAACAGTTCCGGTCCGCTGATAGATAGTCCGGAAAGCGTACCGGCCGGCACGCACAACTTCAGCGATTCGGTAAACAGGGCCGGATCGGTGAAGGTCGCAAATAGCGGGGTTTCCGCAAAAATGAGGAGTGCACATGCCGGGGTAATAAGGACTCCATTCGCGAACATATATGCAATTTTTTTGAGCTCGCTCAATCGTTGCCATTCCGGCAATGGATCTACGATAAGCCACCACATGGCCAGTGCGAATATGAACAGCACTGTTGTATATATACCGTGGACCCACATATCAGTCTTCACTCTGTCAAACACTTGCGGTAAATGATATAAAGAGAAAAATCCGTTGAATAACAGTATGGCCAGCAGCGGATTTGTCAAAAACCATACTGATTTCTTAAGCGGTCTAAAATTGAACATCCATTTGATAAACCATGCAGGCGTACCAAGCAGCAAAAGCGGCGGAATCGCCAGATAAAGAAGAGCCATCTGGGTCATATGCATGCTGAACATGAGATGCCCCATCAAATCCATCGGTGAACCCTTCACGATGTATAAAAGAGCAACACCTGATAAAAAATAAATTTTCTTTTTTACGGGAACCGGTTCCGATCCCTTAAATTTATGCAGCCACGGACCTGTTATAAGCAAGTAACCGGCAGCAAGCAAGACCATTGCGAAAAAGTAATACGGACTCCAAAGTGCACGGAAACCGAACAAATCAAGTGCTAATCCCATTTTAGCTCACCTCTTGCAGTAAAATCATTATATAAATATATAAACCTCGGGAACCATTAGAACGTTCTGATGTCTTAATCTCAAATCCAAAATGGCTCAAGATATACCAATGACTACTTTCATATACCACTTTATCATGGTCAGCATCTTGAAATCCAAAAAAACGGCTTCCATATGACTTTGGCCAAATACTATTCAGATATTAGTCTTGATGAAAAAAGCCGGTGTTTTTAAAAAACGGCCCTCAGCTATACTGATTGCATAACCGGGGCCGATTTTACCAGTCATTAAAAACATACTGACTTCAGCATACCATATCCACATTCAAATGCATGGTTCCGTCTACTGTCACCACCAGACAATAAGCATCAAAGCGGCAACTGTCACAACACCCATGAAAATGCCTGAAAAAATAAACAATGCAGGGGCCTCATGGCCTTTATGGTTCATATGCATGAAGTAATAAAGCTGAAAGATGACCTGGACAGCCGCCAGCAGCAGGATGAAAGGCACGGCGAAAGTTGCCGAAAACGTTTCATAACCGACGACCAGAAATGCGATGATCGTAAAAAAGATCATCATTGAGAAAGTGACAAGCTGATATTTCATTTCCTGCTTCCGCTTCTGTTTTTTATAGGCAGCCATTTGGCCGCCGCCTTCCTGTGCAGTTGAATTGCTGTTTGACGCCATGTTTTATCCCACCTTTCCCATCAAATAGACGACTGTGAAGATGAATACCCATACAACGTCGATAAAGTGCCAGTACAGACTTGCAACGTAAAACTTAGGGGCATTGTAGAGCGACAGTCCCCGTTTTGCGTTTCTTACCATCAACGTCACAATCCACAGGACACCGAAAAGGACGTGGGCGCCGTGAAATCCGACGAGCGTGTAAAACGCTGAACCGAACGCACTGCCTGTGTACGTATGGCCTTCATGGACGTACTCGACAAACTCGAAGATTTCCAATCCGAGGAATGTGAAACCTAATAGAACAGTAATGCCGAGCCAAAGCTGCATTTTTTTAAAGTCGAAATTTTTCATGTGATACATTGCATATACACTTGTCAAGCTGCTTGTAAGCAGGATCATCGTCATTAAAAACGTCATCGGCAATTTAAAGAGCTCTTCAGCCGGAGGTCCTGACATATGCTGGCCTTTTAGAGCAAGATATGTTCCGAAAAGGGAAGCGAAGAGAACCGTCTCTCCGCCGAGGAAGAACCAGAATCCTAAAAACTTATTTTTGCCTTCAAGGGTGGCACGCTCGGGTTCTTCCGGAAAATTTTGAGCATTTAATGTCTCTTCTGTTTGCATTACACCCTCGCCCCCTTATCCGCTTTTTCAAGATCTTCTTTATGAATATGATATCCGTGATCATCCTTGATGGACCGGATAAACATCGATCCGAAGGTAATCAGCAAGCCGGCTACAGCTACAAACAGCCAGGCCGAATTTTCGGTTCTGTACATGAATCCAAAGGAAGCGACGAACAGACCAAGAGATATCATAAATGGCAGGAATGATCCGTTAGGCATATGGATATCATCAACCGGTTCTGCCGGAGAAATGCCTTCCTTGCCATCCATTTTTTCTATCCACAGAGCATCCAAACCGCGAACAAGCGGAGTCTGCTTGAAATTGTATTCAGGAGGTGGTGAAGAAATCGACCATTCGAGCGTCCTGGCATCCCATGGGTCATTTCCTGCAACTTCTCCTTTAAGTGCTGTTTTCACAACGTTGTAAAGGAACAGAATCCCGCCAATTGCCATCAGGAATGCACCGATCGAACTTACAAAGTTCCCGGTTTCAAGCCCCTGTCCCGGAAGGAACTTCCAGATACGGCGCGGCATACCCATCAAGCCAAGGAAGTGCTGAATAAAGAATGTCAAATGGAATCCTATAAAGAAAACCCAGAATGTCCACTTACCGATTGTTTCATCAAGCATCTTACCGAACATTTTCGGCCACCAGTATGTCAGCCCGGCAAAAATGCCGAATACGACGCCGCCTACGATGACATAGTGGAAGTGAGCGACAACAAAGTAACTGTCATGGTACTGGTAATCAGCTGCTGCTGCCGCCAGCATGACACCTGTCATACCGCCGATTGTGAAAGTCGGGATGAAAGCGAGAGACCAGAGCATTGGTGTCGTAATCCGGATAACCCCGCCCCACATTGTGAAGAGCCAGTTGAAAATTTTGATTCCGGTCGGTACCGCAATCGCCATGGTTGCCACAGCGAACAGCGCATTGGCAACCGGGCCCATGCCGACTGTGAACATGTGGTGAGCCCACACCATGAAGCCCAGAAAACCGATCAGGACAGTGGCGAAGACCATTGCTGAGTAACCGAATAGACGTTTTTTCGAAAAAGTCGGGATAATTTCAGAGAACACGCCGAACGCCGGCAAGACGAGAATATAGACTTCCGGGTGTCCAAAAATCCAGAATAAATGCTCCCAGATCATATGGTTACCGCCAGCGGCAACATTGAAGAAGTTGGCACCGAACATACGGTCAAACATAAGCAGGAACAGTCCGACTGTCAAAGCCGGAAAGGCAAACAAAATAAGAGCGGATGTTACAAACGTTGTCCAGGTGAACAGCGGCATGCGCATATATGTCATGCCAGGAGCACGCATATTGATGATTGTCACAAGGAAGTTGATCCCTGCAATCAAAGTACCTGCACCTGAAATTTGCAGGCCAAGCACATAAAAATCAATGCCATGTCCGGCGGACTGGTTTGAAAGTGGAGCATACGCTGTCCATCCGGCATCAGGTGCACCGCCGAGGAACCAGCTGAGATTCAGCAGTACGCCGCCGAATACGAACAGCCATAGGCCCAAAGAATTCAAAAACGGAAACGCTACGTCACGCGCACCGATCTGAAGCGGCACAACGGCATTCATCAATGCGAAAATGAGCGGCATCGCCGCAAGGAAAATCATCGTCGTACCGTGCATAGTCAAAATTTCATTGTAAAGTCCGGCACTGATAAAGTCACTGTCCGGCACAATCAGTTGAATACGGATAAAAAGGGCTTCAAGTCCGCCGAGCAGGAAAAAGAATCCTCCCCAGATCAAGTACATGACCGCAATTTTTTTATGGTCCACCGTTGTCAGGTAGTCCCACAGCACGGCGCCGAAGCCTTTTTTCTGAGCTGTTGCTGTACTCACGTTTTTACCTCCCTGTCTTAATTATTATTTCTTTTCTTCAGTGACCTTGAGCCCCATCAGATAATCAACGAGGGCATCAAGTTCTTTGTCGTCAAGTTCATCATATTGGCCGGTCATCTTGTTGCCCGGCTTCACTGTTTCAGGGTCTTTCATCCATTTGCGGAGATTTTCTTCATTATGCTCAAGAATTCCCGCAATTCGTTCACGCTCACCGAAATTTGTCAGGTTGGGACCGAGATTCCCGCCCTCTTCTCCAACAGCATGGCAGCCTACACAGCTCTGCTGGAAGATCTCCTGGCCGGCCTTCGCTGTTTCTGTCTGAGGTTCTGAAGGGCCTGCTTTCATTTTTTCAGCCCATGCATCAAATTCGTTTCTGTCGACGGCTTGCACTTTGAAGTCCATCAACGCATGAGAAGGGCCGCATAACTCAGCGCACTTCCCTAAATAAGTGCCTTCTTCTTTCGCATGGAGCGTCATGGTGTTGTTGTTTCCATCACCCGGGTTGGTGTCCATTTTACCGCTCAGGGCAGGAACCCAGAATGAGTGGATAACATCCTGTGACTTCAAGTTGATTATGACCTCTTCCTCAGCTGGTATGTAAAGATCCTGTGATGTCTTGATTCCGAGGTCTGGATAATCGAACTCCCACCAGTATTGATAAGCGGTGACATCCACCACGACTGTATTTTCCGCTTTTTTCTCGGTATCCGCCAGCTTGAATGTGTATGCGACTGTCGGTACTGCCAGAATCAAAAGCAATAAGATTGGGATGACTGTCCAAATAATTTCCAGTGTGTGATTTCCTTCGACCTGTTTCGGGATTTTGTTTTCGTCCCCTTTTTTGGCCCTGAATTTCATAATGACAAACGTATAAATCACCATTACAACGAGGAATACGCCAGCCATGATCGCCACACTGATAAGCATAAGGTCGTACTGCATTTCTGCTCCTACACCTTTTGGCTGCAAGGCAGAAAGGTACGGATCGCCACATCCTGCTAGTATTAGCGCCAGCATGCCGAAAACGGCAAACAGGCGCCATTTCTGATGCCATCGTTTCATAATATCATCAAACCCCTCTTTCCTAATTGATTGTCTGCCAAAAAATATATGTGAATATTTAGGACATCCTTAATTAAAACATTGTCACAATAACCATAGATACGAACAGAATAGTCAAATAGTTCAAAGAATAAACGAACATAAGCGTCGCCCACTTCACTTCATCTTTCATAAAGAATCCGTAAATGCCGAGGGCGAGCCAGCCGAATCCGAGAATCGCCGCAATGGCAAGGTACACCGTCCCAAGGGAATAAAGATAAAATGGGATAGGCAGCAAGCAGGCGACATATACGACAATCTGCCTTTTGGTGATCTGGAAACCGTGGACGACCGGCAGCATCGGTATACCCGCTGCACGGTACTCATCAACACGCCTCATGGCAAGCGCCAGAAAATGCGGAGGCTGCCAGAGGAACATGATAAGAAACAAAATCCAGGCAACCGGGTGAAGTGACGGGTCAATGGCTGCCCAGCCGATCAAAGGCGGCACCGCCCCGGAAATGCTTCCAACAATTGTGTTAAGTGTGTATTTCCGCTTAGACCACATTGTATAGAGCACAACATATGAAAATAAACCTATCAGGCCAAGCACAGCGGCTTCAGGCGAAGCTGCCGCCAGGACACCGGCACCAAGCAGCGAAAAGGCCAGTCCGGTAAGCAGCACCCGCTGTGAATCCATTGCACCCGTAACGGTCGGCCTCTCTTTTGTGCGTTCCATCAATGGATCGATATCACGGTCAATGAAGTTATTCAGCGTCGCACTTCCTGCAATGATAAGAGCAGTGCCGATCAAAGCGAGCGCAACTGTAAGGATATTGTCAATAAAGTTTTGGCCTGTAAAATACAGGGCGAGCCAGATACCAGTAAATGTAGTGATCAAATTGGAATTGATGATGCCGATTTTGATCAGGGCAAGAAAGTCCTGCCAGGAGGCTGACAAGTTCACCCGCTGATTGATGTCCGTACTCTCCAATACAGGGCCGGAGCGGGCGGCTGCCCGTGAGTTCTCCATTCCATATTCCTCCCTTATCCGTATGTTCCCGGAAACCGTTTCCATTAACACATCGAAACTATTATTTCGGAAAACTTTTCATTTTGTTCCTATCTTTTATTCATTTAAACACAGGAAAAGAATTTTTCGTGAAAAGTCTGTGAACGTTTTGTTACAATTCTATATTTACACCATAATTATAGCATTAATAGAGAATAAATCACCAACAAAAACCTTTCTGCGGAAAGAATCTTTTCCCTTCTTAGTTCTAGCAGACTCAGCCCCAACTTTCAACCTTTTTTACTATAAGCACGATAATAATTATTAAATAATAATTTTAAATTTCTGTCATTATCCGGTATTTCCTCTTTCTCTTTGTGTTTTTCACTAAAATTTTATATGATGAGAAAGAATGGCGACATGGTATATCAGGAAGGTGAATAAATTGCAGCATGCCTTAAAAATATTTTCAGTATTAACATCAATTGCAATGCTTTTTGTACTGCTTGGCGGTGCCCTTGTAACCAAAACCGGTTCAGGTGCCGGATGCGGTGATTCCTGGCCGCTCTGCCACGGCGAACTGATTCCAAGCAATATTACATTTGAACTTGTTATCGAATTGAGCCACCGCCTGGTATCTGGCGGAGCGGCAATCATGGTCACGGTTCTTGCGATCTGGTCCTGGAGAACGATCGGCCATGTAAAAGAAACAAAACCGCTGGCCCTGTTGGCTGTCTTTTTCCTGTTTCTGCAGGCCCTCATAGGAGCAGCGGCAGTCATGTGGGGACAGTCGGATGTGGTGCTCGCGCTGCATTTCGGCATTTCGCTCATTTCCTTCGCGGCCGTTTTGCTGCTGACATTGCTTATTTTTGAGGTCGATAGGAAATTTCGTGCCGATAAAATCTTTATTGACCGTAAGATGCGCAAGCATATTTTCAGTGTAACCATTTATACGTATCTTGTCGTATATACTGGTGCCCTTGTCAGGCATAAAGCTGCAAGCCTCGCCTGTATGGGCTGGCCGTTATGCGGCAGCGGCGATGCCCCTCTTCTGCCCCAGAACTCCGGCCAATGGATTCATCTTGGCCACAGGGCGGCGGCCGGAATTCTCGTCATCTGGATTGCTGTTATGGCCTGGTATGCATACAGACGGTATCGGGATGTGAAGGTGATCTACTACGGCTGGCTTTTATCATTGGCTTTGATTTTGATGCAGGCAACCAGCGGAGCTTTCATCGTATTCAGCAAGTTGAACCTGGGCATCGCACTGATTCATGCCCTGATCATTTCCTGCCTGTTCGGGGTTCTTTCCTACCTCGTCATGCTGGCGGTCAGGAGCAGGAAGTCGGAAAAAAAGAAGATTCAAGAGCATCCCAGCCATAAGAAATGGGCATGACGCCCGTTCACTGGACACGGCTGAACCAGGTGATAAACTGCAAACTCTTCTCTGAACAAATGCGCAAGGCGCCCGCATAGCGGCGTACGCAATAGCGGGATCCCGCAGGGAGGTGCGTGCTCTTTCCTCCCTGCGGGGCCCCCGCTTATGACGATAGCCGCTGGCGCCTGGAGCTGGACGATTTCCCTTCTGGCTTTTTATCCACAATACTTGAATTTTATAATTTCCTTAACAATGAAAAAACGGATGGCCCTCAGTGATTTGAAGGTCCATCCGTTTTTTTTTAGCATCATTCCATTTCAATCAACAGATCCTGTGCCTGTATAGCTTCGCCGTCTTTAACGAACACATCTTTCACTTTTCCGGCAAATGGGGCCTGAACGGTCGTTTCCATCTTCATGGCTTCTGTGATCATGAGATGATCGCCTTTTTGGACTGTCTCACCTTTTTCCACCAGCACTTTTATGACGGTACCCGGCATGGAAGCCCCGATATGGCTCTGATTGGCCCGGTCCGCTTTCGGCCTTGCAGTAACTGCCGTCTTGACCGACTCATCTTTCACTACGACTTCACGCGGCTGTCCGTTCAATTCAAAGTAAACTGTCCGCGTGCCATCCAGCTGTGCTTCCCCGATTGAGATCAATTTGACAATAAGCGTTTTCCCTTGCTCAATTTCAACATTGATTTCCTCGCCAAGGCGCATTCCGTAGAAGAATGTCGGGGTGTCAAGGACCGACATATCACCATTTTGCTCATAAAATGCTTCATAATCCATGAATACTTTCGGATAAAGTGCATATGCCAGCAAGTCGAAGCTTGTTACCGGCCTGTCCAGTTTATGGTAAAGAGTTTCTTTCAATTCGTCGAAATCAACCGGCTCGAGGTTTTCCCCCGGTCTGCCTTCAAGCGGCGTGCGCCCTTTCAGGATGATCTGCTGCAGTTCACGGGGAAAGCCTTGATACGGCTTGCCAAGATAACCTTGGAAGAACTCAACGACTGAGTCCGGAAAATCAAGGCTGTCACCTTTTTCATACACATCGTCCTCAGTGAGGTGGTTCTGCACCATATACAGAGCCATATCTCCCACAACTTTGGACGAAGGGGTCACTTTGATAATATCCCCGAACATATCGTTCACCCGGCGGTACATTTGCTTCACTTCATCCCAGCGGTCATTCAAGCCGACAGCTTTAGCCTGCTGCTGGAGGTTGCTGTATTGACCGCCTGGCATTTCATGAAAGTATACTTCCGTATTCGGTGCATCCATGCCGCTCTCGAAGTCGCTGTAGTAATCCCTGACGTCTTCCCAGTAATGGGAGAGCGATTCCAATGCGTTAATGTCAACCTGCGGCTGCCGTTTATGATGCTGCAGCGAATAATACAGAGAGTTCGCGCTCGGCTGGGATGTAAGGCCTGACATCGAGCTCATTGCTGTATCAAGAATGTCCACACCCGCGTCAACAGCCCTAGCATACGTATAGATTCCGTTTCCGCTCGTATCGTGGGTGTGCAGGTGAATTGGAATATCCACCGTCTCCTTCAACTCGGAAACGAGCCTGTATGCAGCTTCCGGCTTCAGCAATCCTGCCATATCTTTGATGCCAAGTATATGCGCACCGGAACTTTCCAATTCTTTTGCCATATTTTTATAATAGTCGATATCATACTTCCTGCGGGAAGGATCCATGATGTCCCCTGTATAGCAAATGGCGGCTTCCGCTATTTTTCCCGAATCCCGCACAGCATCAATGGCAAGCGTCATCCCTTTTACCCAGTTCAAACTATCGAAAATCCTGAAAACATCTATGCCGGCATATGCTGACTTTTCAACAAACATTTTGATGAGATTATCAGGATAATTCGTGTATCCGACAGCATTCGATGCCCTAAGCAGCATCTGAAACAGCACGTTCGGCGCTTTTTCCCTCATGGACAAAAGCCTATCCCACGGACTTTCCTTAAGGAACCGGTAGCTGACATCAAAAGTCGCTCCTCCCCACATTTCCATGGAAAAAAGTTCCGGGACCATCTTTGCTGTCGGCTCGGCCGCTTTTAAAAGGTCATACGTCCTCATTCTTGTTGCAAGCAGAGACTGATGGGCATCCCTGAAGGTCGTATCTGTAAGCAAAACTTCATGCTGATCTTTCACCCAGGCTGCAAGACCATCAGCACCGCGTTGATCAAGGATTTGTTTTGTACCGGATGGGAAATCTTCCGACCGCTTATATGAAGGAATGCGGGGCTTGCTGAATAGCGGTTTCTTTTTGTTTTCAGTGCCATCAAATCCATTGACAGTTGTATGCCCTATGAATGACAGCATCTTTGTCCCTCTGTCTTTCCGTTTTGGGAATACAAACAGCTTCGGCGTGGTGTCCACAAATGATGTATTATATTCCCCGTTCATGAACTGGTCATGCTTGATGACATTTTCCAGAAATGGAATATTTGTTTTAACCCCCCTTATTCTAAATTCTTTTAAGTTTCTGATCATTTTGCTTGCAGCATGTTCAAAAGTCAGCGCCCACGTAGAGACCTTTACGAGAAGTGAGTCGTAATGCGGGGTAATTACCGCACCCTGATAGGCATTTCCAGCATCAAGCCTTACACCGAAACCGCCGCCGCTGCGGTAAGCCATGATTTTGCCTGTATCCGGCATAAAATTGTTTGTCGGATCCTCTGTTGTAACCCGTGACTGGATCGCATAACCCCTTATTTTAATGTCAGACTGATGCGGAATGCCCACTTTATCACTGTGGAGTGCATGGCCTTCAGCAATGAGGATTTGCGACTGGACAATATCGACTCCGGTAATCATTTCCGTAATTGTGTGTTCAACTTGTACGCGGGGATTCACTTCAATAAAATAGAATGATCCGTCTTCCGTGACTAGATATTCCACTGTCCCGGCATTGATGTAGTCGACGCTGTTCATCAGCTGAACTGCCGAATCGCATATTTCCAGCCTGGCCGAGTCTGCTAGTGACTTGCTTGGTGCCACTTCAACAAGCTTTTGATGGCGGCGCTGTACGGAACAGTCCCTTTCATACAGATGGACAATATTGCCGTCGTGGTCCCCCAGAATCTGCACTTCGATATGTTTCGGATTTTCAACAAACTTTTCAACGTATACTTCATCGCTCCCGAATGCTGCCCTCGCCTCGGAGCGGGCTCTGTCATACGATTCTTCAAGTGCGGCCTCGCTGCGCACAATCCGCATGCCTCTGCCGCCGCCGCCAAGAGCGGCTTTGATGATGATCGGATAACCGTGCTCCCGGCCGAAATCTCTGACTTCATCCAGTGATGTTACAGGTCCGTCCGTCCCCGGAATGACCGGAATGCCAGCCTTGACCGCCTGCTGGCGCGCTTTTACTTTATCGCCAAAAACATCAAGGTGATTAGTTTTCGGTCCAATAAAAATGATTCCTTCTTCTTCACACCGCCTCGCGAAATGAATATTTTCCGAAAGGAAGCCATATCCCGGATGAATGGCGTCCACGTCATTTGCTTTCGCCGTTTCAATGATACTTTCAATATCCAGGTATGCATCGATCGGCTTTTTCCCCTCGCCGATCAAATAAGCTTCATCCGCCTTGTAACGGTGGTATGAACCGTTGTCTTCATTTGAATAAACCGCAACCGTCCGGATTCCAAGCTCCGTACAAGCCCGGAAAACACGTATGGCAATTTCGCCGCGATTGGCAACAAGCACTTTCTTGATTCGGACTTCTTTTTCTTTTCTGCCCATTATGTTCCTCCTCTGTTAGTTGATTCATTGATTTGCAGATATATAGGAAAGTTAACTAGTAACTTTTCACACAGTACTGGAAATATGTGTATCGTGCTGCCTTTCCTTTTTCCTTTGCTGATTGGCGAAACTCGAGATATTAACGAGGATCCCCATCGAAATCATCAACAGGACGAGGGATGACCCGCCGTAACTGATGAACGGCAGCGGTACCCCGGTGACGGGAAGCAATCCGGTCAGGGCTCCAATGTTGACAACAGCCTGGATGCCGATCATGCCTGAAATCCCCACAGCCAGCAAACTGCCGAACGTGTCATCTATCCTGCGTGCAATTGACAGGCCTTTTAACACAATATAAGCAATGCTGATAATGACAAAACCGACACCGAAAATGCCGAGTTCCTCTGAAATGATGGCGAGGATAAAATCAGTATGCGGTTCAGGCAAGTAACCGTATTTCTGAATGCTCTGACCCAGTCCCTGACCTGTCAATCCGCCATGGCCGATGGCAAGGTAGGAATTGATGAGCTGGTACCCTTCCCCGCTCGGCCTGGAAAACGGATCATAAGCGGCCACAAACCGTGATGACTGATTTTCCGAAATGAACAGAGTGATCAGGCCGGCAATTCCGGCAGCCCCAAGCCCAATTAAGCCAAACAGATGTTTAGGCCTCATTCCTGAACAAAGCACAACAGTAGCCGCTATCCCGAGAATGATCATGCCTGTACCAAGGTCAGGCTGGATGAACACAAGCATAAACACGCCTAGAGTAAAAATCAGGGGCGGAATCACTGCCTGGCTGAATTTTTCTATGTAAGCCTGCTTTTTCGAAAAAATTCCGGCCAGATAAATGATGATGCCAAGCTTGGCAACTTCGGCAGGCTGGATATTGAAGCCGAACACCTGGATCCATGACCTGGCATTACCGGCAACCCGGCCGAAAATCAGGACTGCAACAAGCAGAATCACTGTTCCGATGGCAATGTATTTAAACATTGAAAAATAAGCTTTATAAGGGAGGAGCAGCGCCCCGATGAATGCCGCAATCGACGCAATCGCCCAAATGAACTGGCGTTTGAAGAAAAAGCTGCTTTCCACATCAAACTCCGTCGGACCGAAAACCATGCTGGCGCTGTAAACCATGACCAGGCCGAACATAATCAGCAAAAACGGCAGGATGATGAGTGAATAATCATAAGATTGGACATAAAATTTAAGGATTTTTTTAATCATAGCCTGTTGTTCCCTTCCTGTCGATGAAAATCCTGATTTCATAGTTTCATAGAACATACTTCGCGTAAGTGTGCAGAAATCCTGCTGTCTCCGGCAATTCTTTCTTTTTGTAAGCAGTTACATGGCGATTTTTTATCGGGATGGTTTTCAGAAAGTGAAAAAATAGGGATGGTTTTCAACTATTATGTATAAAAAAACTCAAACTGCCTGTCGGGCAAGTTTGAGTTTTATATTATGACTTCGTGGATGCTTCATGCAAAGCAGATAATTGACGTTCAAGTCCTTCTATCAGGTCCTTGCCCTCTTTTTCGCTAATGAGCTCAAGCCGGACAGCAAAGTCAATTTCCCTTGACAGCCCGAACATTTGTGTATCAAGCACCTCTTCATATAGAGGACATTGCGGCATTGTCAAATTATCCATTTGGACTTCTATCAAGCGGCGTATTTTGTCAGCATCCGCTTTGAGAAGGGCATAAGCCTTTTCACGATGATCAACAGCTATCTTAGACGCCAAAATGAATCCCTCCGATCACGAGCAATAGCACACCTGTCTTATTATATTATCCTTTTATAAAGGAAAATGCAAGAATCAAACAATTTCCAGGTTATTTATTATCCAGGCGGAGGAAAGCTTCAATAAAGATGGCTCAGAACATGCTGAGGCGGTATCTGTTTGAAAGCATCTCAAGGAGGCGCACACCGGCAATGCTGTTCCCCTTTTCATCCAGCGCCGGCCCATAAATGCCTATGCCGACTGCCTCTTCACCGGGCACTGAACCCATGATACAGCCGGAAACCCCGCTTTTTGCAGGTATGCCGACTTTGATGGCGAACTCGCCTGATGAATTGTACATTCCGCATGTAACCATAAACGTCTTGCAAATCTTGGCAATATGTTCCGGCATGATCCTCCGGTTCGTTTCCGGATCAATGCCGTCAAGGGCAAATACGAGTCCTATGCGAGCCAAATCCAGGCAATTCACCTCGATGGCACATTGTTTTGTATATAAATCCAGAAGGTCATCCACATTCCCCTGGATGATCCCGTGCTGTTTCATGAAATAGCTTAATGACCTGTTCAAAAAGGACGTCTCGAACTCGGAACGGGCTACCTCTTCCGAATAATAAATGTCCGTGTTGTTCGTCATGTCATGGACAAGCTGCAAAATTCTGCCGAGCCGTTCCCCGGCCGTGTTCCCGTATATCATATTCGTGACAGCCAGTGCGCCTGCATTGATCATCGGATTCAGAGGTTTTGAAGGAACAGAGGTTTCAAGCTTCGCGATCGAGTTGAAAGGGTCTCCGGTCGGTTCCATTCCGACGCGGTCAAACACATATTCCTCTCCTCTATCCATAAGTGCCACAGCAAGTGTTATTACCTTCGATATACTTTGCAGCGTGAACTGTTCCTGGACATCCCCTGCTGAGTAACATCCATCCGATTTCGTATAAAAGGCTACAGAAAGACCGTTTTTATCCGCCTTTCCAAGAGCCGGTATGTAATCAGCCACTTTTCCATTTTCCGTTTCAGGTCTGGCTCTTTCAACGAGTTCTTCAAGTTCTTCATCAGTCCGGCAAATCATATACCATCACCTCTGTTTAAACCTTATCAAACTTTCCTGACTGAAGATACCTGACATACGATCAGGAAAAACAGGCATGAGCATTTCTTCTTGCATCCTTACCCGTATATTCCCCAAGTGTGACAAAAAAAAGCGTAACCCTTATACTAGGTTACATAGAAATCGAGCAAAAAGAAACATATAGGGGGGAGACAAGGTTGTCCATTATCGTAATTGAAGGAAATGTTGAATATAAAATCACCCTTGATCCGGGTGTGTGGATTTTTGATGATAGAAAAGTGGAAATGGATCAGGCCTTTGCTAACAAAAGCAGCAGCAGAAACGAGGAAGACGATGACCGGTCAATCGCAAGGCAATGGGACCGGGAAACGAGAGTCGATGCGGTTGAGCCGCCGGTCGAAATGAGCACAGACAAATTCAAAAAAGAGAAACTCCTGGATGGCACATACGCTATGGTACTCGAACCATTTCTGGACAACGCCGGGCCCCGTGAAGGATCGAAATCCCTCATTATAGAAACACGGGATGGACAAGAAACAGCCGTGCCGATCACCGATGCTTTCGGGCTCATCCTGGCATTCAGTGAAGACGGGAAGCCGCTGCGCGAAGACGGCCCCGTCCATATCTATTTCGCGGACGGAAGCAACCGGCACAATCCGATAAAGAATGCTGTGAAGCTGATAGTCAAATAACACATATTCGGGATAAAAGCTGCCAGGTGCTGCATCCATATGACACAGTATGATGAGCCTGTACGGGCAGCTTTTCCCATTTCAGTCAGAGCAGGTCCGCAGCAATCTGGGCAAGACCTGACCTTTCTCCTTTAACAAGCCGTACATGCCCGGCGATCGATTGCTCTTTAAACCGCTCCACGACATAAGTGAGGCCATTATTGAATTCATCAAGATAAGGATGGTCAATCTGTGCCGGATCTCCCATCAGAACAATTTTACTGCCCTCGCCAACCCGGGTTAATATCGTTTTCACCTCATGCTTGGTCAAATTCTGGGCTTCATCGATAATGATGAATTGCTCCGGGATGCTTCTTCCCCGTATATAAGTCAGCGCCTCAACCTGGATTGATCCCATGCCAGCCAGGATATGGTCAAGTTCACCGGGTTTTTTCGTGTTGAACAAAAATTCAAGATTATCAAGGATCGGCTGCATCCACGGTTTTAACTTTTCATCTTTTTCACCAGGTAAATAACCGAGGTCTTTTCCCATCGGAACAATCGGCCTGGCTACGAGCAGCTTTTTATATATCCCGAGATCTTCTGTCTGCAGCAGCCCTGCCGCCAGCGCCAGAAGCGTTTTACCCGTACCCGCTTTTCCGACAAAAGTCACAAGGGAAATATCGCGCCTGAGAAGCAATTCAAGGCCCATCGTCTGCTGTACATTCCTGGGCCTGATCCCCCATATCTGGTCATTATCCAGATAACATCTTTTCACCTTCTTCACATGCTCATCGACAATTCCAAGTGCAGAGGCCGAATCACCGGCATCACTTTTCATCACAATGAATTGATTCGGATAAACTATTCCGCCGGGCAATACACTGACGTCTAATTCGCCGTCCTGATACAGGTCATTAATTTTTTCTTTTGCCATAAACAGTTCCGCAAACCCATAGTATCCCCGGTCGTAGGTAATCACCCTGTCATGTAAGAAGTCCTCAGCCTCCACTCCCAGGGCATCCGCCTTTACCCGCAAAAGCACATCTTTACTGACTAGAACAACCTTCTTTCCGTCCTCTTTTTCTTTTTCCTCAAGCGAGAGATTCAATGCTACCGCAAGAATCCTATTATCATTTGTTGTCTCAACAAATATTTCCTGCAGCGACCGGAATGAACGGTGATTAAGCTCTATTCGAAGTGTTCCGCCGTTTTCAAGCGAAACATTTTGATGGAGATTCCCTTTATCACGCAGTCCGTCAATCAATTTGGATACCTGCCTCGCATTTCTTCCAACTTCATCCATATTCCGTTTTTTCGAATCCAACTCCTCAAGCACGACCGCCGGTATTACCACTTCATTTTCCTCAAAAAAATAAAGAGATTGCGGATCCTGTAATAAAACATTCGTATCGAGTACATAAATTTTACTCAAGCTTCCGCCTCCTGACGTTATTCAATCCATAACCCCCGGTTGCTTTTAATATATGAAAACTTGTATAAACTTAGACGAAAATCTCAACAATATTGAATAACAACCAGCAGTAACGAATTGCAGAAGAAAGGATGAAAACCTTATGGGATTTAAGCGTCATACCGCGCTTTTATTTACGGCTGCAATCCTGGTCACATCCGGATGCGCCCAAACGCAGGCTGAAAATGAAAATGAGGCCGATCGTGCGGAGCTGATAAAGGTGAAACAGTCGGATGAAACACAAACAGAGGATAAAACGTCTCAGGAAATCGCCGAACATCTAGTTAATCTCGCCAGCAGTGTTCCGAATGTCAATGATGCAACAGCTGTTGTGGCTGGACCTTATGCTGTTGTCGGAATTGATGTCAACTCAGAACTTGACCGCTCACGCGTCGGCACAATTAAATACTCCGTTTCAGAAAGCCTTGAAAATGACCCGTACGGAAAAGATGCTGTCGTCATAGCCGATGCGGATACCGTCAGCCGCCTCCGTGAAATAGCCAGGGAAATTCGCCAGGGCCAGCCGGTCGGCGGTGTTGTTGAGGAACTTGCTGCAATTGTGGGCCGAATCATGCCGCAAGTGCCGGAACAGCCTGAAACAGACAATGCAGATCCTACCGACGAAAACGACCAGCAGCTTTCAGAAAAAGAGCAGCGCGAACTTCAGCAGCAGCAAAACCGAGAATCAAACCGGAATATCGAAAAAGGCAGTGAATAATGCGGCTCCCGGCCGAAAAAAAGACCGCCCTCAATTAAAGTACCGGGTTCGGTTACGAAGTGCAAAATTACACATACAACGTAAAACAACATTCGTTTTACCAAACAAATTGACAAGGTACATTAGTTTCAGCATGGGAAAACGCTCTGAGTGTAAACTTAGAGCGTCTCTTTTTTATGTCTTAGTCAACAATCGCACCCTTAACGGAATAAATAATCCCTGTGTGTACCCGTTCCTTTCCGCTGCAGGTATTGGCTTTCACCAATGGGCGCAAGTGCGACATCCGTTCCTGCTTCCCTTCGGTTATACTTGTGCCTTGGATGAAAGCGAGCCCCTGCAGTGGAAATCACGGTTTAAAAGCGCATTACTAATGCCATAATCTTGCTTAGTTATTCTTTTGTATTTACTCATGGCGAAGTATCAACAACAAACTTTGACAGAGTAATATCAAAAAAAGCAGCCCAATTCTATTGCTAATTGGACTGCTTTTTGGTGTGCTCTTTTCTTCTTTGTACTCCCCCTTACAAATAAAGAGGCGGTCTTTCATTTATCCATTTTTCAATGCTTCCATTACTTGCCGGTCCAGCTTTGCGGCAGCCTGTTCATCATATGTTTTCTCATACTGCGGTTCAACGGAAATTTTGGAACCATAAAACATGACATCGCGGACTTCGCTCACAGCTATTTCAAGCATTGCCAGCTTGAGAGGCACATCTTCCATTTTTTCATGCTTAACGGAAGCATCCCCGCTGATGGCATAAGTGGTTTCATTGCCGATAAGCGTCAACGTGACACTCCCGTTTTTCCGGATGTTTTCAACGATCCGGGAACGGTTATCAACAGCAAAACGCACATGGTCTTTGTCAGCGGCGAAAGCCCATGAAATCGCATTGGAATTTGGTGCCCCGGATTGGTGGTCGATCGTGGACAGTAATACATAGCGTTCTTTTTGCAGCAATGGAATCAGTTCATCAGTAAGAGATTGTTCTACTCTGTTTGCCATACATCTAACCTCCAGCTAAATAATTATTATTCTCCCTTTAATACTATACCCTTTCGCCGCCAACTGTAAAATGGGATGGTTCACATGCAGTTCCTGTATGTTCGATTTTCATGTTATACTGAGAAATACGGAGAGTGCCGGTTAACGGTGCATGAGTACGCCAGACATCATTTTTATTTGAATATTACTTTCTTATTTACAACTAATCGGGGTGAAAAAATGCGCGTAAAATGTGTAATCTGCGATAAAATCGAAACGATTGAAGATGAAACCCTGCAGGCAAAAAGGCTCAGGAACAGGCCAATACATACATATATGTGCAAGTCCTGCGATGAACGAATCGAAGCAAGAACAAATAAACGTCTTTCAACCGATAGCTTCCGCCTGTACAAGGGATCACAAAAAGATAATGATTGGTAACAAAGGAATGCGGAGAGCACCGGGTTGCGGCGTATGCATAAGCGGGGGCCTCCGCAGGAAGGCGATCTTTCCTTCCGGAGGAGGCCACCGCTTATGTCACTAGCCGCTGGTGCTCGCAGCTGGACAATACGAAATGCGGAAGGCGCCGGCCAGCGGCGTACGCATAAGCGGAGGCATCCGCAGGAAGTCGTGAGTGTGGCAGACAGGAGGGAAGCAAGAACGGATGCTGCATTTGTGACTAAGATTAAAGCGAGTCCCTGCAGCAGGAATCAACTCCCCATTCCAACATCCAATATATTGAAATCAAAAGCTGCCGGAAACATTCCGGCAGCTTTTGTTTAAAAACCTATTCGTAATTTTTGTACTTTTCCGGCTCACTTTCAATCTGGGTGATCATGATATCGATCAATTCGATAGGGAAACGTGTTTTCTTGCGTTCCCCACCATGTTCATAATGAACATAGTACATAATATCATCTTTTTCGATCTCAACCGTTTCCACTCCGTGTTCTTCTTTAAGCAGAGAACGGAAATGCCTGGTTGTTTCCCGGGCAGCCTCATCATCAGGGCGTGCATCGGCAACCACTTTGATCGTTAACCAGTTATAAAGTACATCCTGCAAAGATTTCATCAAGAGTCCCCCTCACTCAGGCTTCCGTTTTAGAGCGGTGAAGCCTGAATCTGTAGATCCCCAATACAAGTGCAGCAACAAACAGCCCCTCTGCAACGGGATAGGCAATACCAAAAAAGGCCAGAGGCAGACAGCCGAGGAACAAGGCGAAATAAACGACGGCCGATTTCAATACAGGCAGCTTTTTGGCAAAACCGAGCTTGTAAACAATGATGGATAGCGCAACAATGACAAGGTAAAGCAGCCAAAAGCCTGCCACTGGGTTGTCAATGATGCCTGTCATCACAGCAACAGAAGAGAGGTCATCCGGATTAACAACTATTTCTTCAGAAGCAGAAATGAGCATTTTCCTTCCCCTTTCTGATTACATATCAATCACTGATCTTTCGAGGCAAGTTTTTTCTTTTTCTCCACTCGCTCACGCTCGGATTTATTCAAGATCTTTTTCCGAAGGCGTATGGACTCCGGTGTGATTTCGCAATACTCATCGTCATTAAGATACTCCAACGATTCTTCCAATGTCAAAATTCGCGGCTTTTTCATTGTCGTTGTCTGGTCTTTGGTAGCAGACCGGACATTGGTGGCATGCTTCGTCTTGACGACATTTACAGTGAGGTCGTTATCACGGCTATGCTCACCGACAATCATCCCTTCATAAACTTCTGTGCCTGGTTCCACAAAAATGGTCCCGCGGTCTTCAACCTGCATAATGCCGTACTGGGAAGTTTTTCCCCCTTCCATAGCAACAAGCACTCCCTGCCGGCGGCCGCCGACCTGCCCGGAAATCATCGGCTGATATGTTTCGAACGTGTGATTCAGCACACCATATCCCCTGGTCTGGGTCAGAAATTCAGTCGAATATCCAATCAAGCCCCGGGAAGGCACCAGGAAATCAAGACGAACTTGCCCATTTCCACTATTAGACATATTTTGCATTTCGCCTTTTCGGGCACCGAGCGATTCCATGATCGCTCCTGTATATTCTTCCGGCACATCGATTTGAACCCGTTCGACCGGCTCAGATTTTACACCGTCAATTTCTCTGACAATCACTTCAGGTTTTGATACTTGCAGTTCATACCCTTCGCGCCGCAGGTTTTCTATAAGGATGGATAAATGCAACTCGCCCCGTCCAGATACAATCCAGGCATCCGGAGAAGCTGTATTTTCGACACGAAGGCTTACATCTGTTTCCAACTCCGCACGGAGGCGTTCTTCGAGTTTTCTGCTTGTTACATGCTTCCCTTCCCGGCCGGCAAATGGGCTGTCATTCACCAGGAACGTCATTTGGAGGGTAGGTTCATCGATTCTGAGTATAGGAAGTGCTTCGGGATGTTCCTGCGGACAAACGGTTTCACCCACATTGATTTCCTCCATGCCGGAAACCGCGACAAGATCGCCCGATTTTGCCTCGTTAATTTCCACGCGGCGCAATCCTTCAAATCCGAATAGCTTCGTGATGCGATAGTTTTTCACCGAACCGTCGAGTTTGAGCAGGGAAACCTGCTGACCGACTCTCATTGTTCCACGGAATACCCGCCCAATTCCGATCCTTCCGACATAATCATTATAATCAAGCATTGCAACCTGAAATTGCAGAGGCTCGTCCGCATTCTCAATAGGGGCAGGAACTTCTTTTACAATTGTTTCGAATAAGGACTTCATATTCTCATCCTGCTTATCGGCATCAAGACTCGCCGTCCCGTTAATGGCAGAAGCATAAACAACCGGGAATTCAAGCTGGTCTTCATCCGCATCAAGCTCAATGAACAGATCGATGACTTCATCGACTACTTCCTGGGGCCTTGCAAAGTCCCTGTCGATTTTATTAATGACAACAATAGGTTTCAATTGTTGTTCAAGCGCTTTTTTAAGAACAAACCGAGTCTGCGGCATGCTGCCTTCATAAGCATCCACAACAAGAAGAACGCCATCAACCATTTTCATGATGCGCTCGACTTCGCCTCCGAAATCGGCGTGTCCAGGTGTATCAAGGATGTTAATGCGGGTATCGTTAAATTTTACCGCTGTATTTTTGGCAAGAATGGTAATGCCTCGTTCACGTTCGAGGTCATTTGAATCCATCGCCCGCTCCTGCACTTGTTCATTGGAACGGAATGTTCCTGATTGATGCAGCAACTGGTCGACAAGTGTTGTTTTCCCGTGGTCAACGTGGGCAATAATCGCAATATTTCGTATATCTTCACGCTTAGCTGTCATTTATTTCACTCCCAAATTATTTCATAACCAAACTATTATATCACAAGTTTGAAGTTTGTGCTTTTCCCGTTAACGGAGCCGGCACCTTATTCCCAATCATGCTTTTTTCTAGTACACTAAGGAGCAGGAGGAGGGAAAAGCATGAATAAAATCAACCTTTTGTTCCTCGGTTTTTCAATAGCAGGGGTCGCTTTCCTAATGCTGATCGGCATTGCAATCGGCGAACGGAGTATTGCCGGAATGATTGGTGCTGCACTTGGGGCAATTGCAGTGGTTGGAGGCGGATTCACGACAAGAAAGAAACTGCGTGAAAAAGGTAAGATCTGACCGGACAGATCTTACCTTTTTCCGTTTATACGTCAAGCGGAAGCACCATTACAAGGAATTCCTTCTCATTTTCATCCTGCTCGATTTTCAATTGCTCAAAACCGATTTTCCCTAAAAAAAGCGGCCAGTCCATCTTATCTGCCGGAACTCCGCAAAATGTGGCACGCTCCCCTTTTGTTCTCCATTCTGATGCCAGCTTCCAGACAATTGCTGATGCGATCCCCTTCCCCCTTGCCGAGCGGCGGACAAGTATCGTACCGAGCCAGGGTTTCCGGTTGCTTTCCGCTTTATCGATATGGTAGCTGAGGGCGGTGTCCGTACCTCCGACTTGCCAGACCCTGAACTCTCCTCCGGTTCCGCGGTACTTCCGGATAAAGTCGGCGGCCGTTTCACTCTCACCCAATTCAGTTTCGGCCCAATCAGGAGATTCCCCGGCAAGCATGCTGACAAAGGCTGTATCGGTATCCCGCAGGGCGCGATATTCGAGTTTGCCGTTGAATTCCATTATTTTCCGCCTTTTATATATCTGGTTAAAAGCGCCTCATGCAAATCTGATTTTGCAGCAAAAATTGAGTTCCGGCCGAGTAAGTCGACCGGATCTCCGTGAACGGTCGTGACTGTTCCGCCTGTTTCCTTGATCAGCACTAAGCCGGCGGCAAAATCCCACGGAGAGAGACGCATTGTAATATATCCATCAAGTATCCCGGCAGCGACATAAGCAAGCTCGATCGCAGCCGACCCATAGGAACGAACCCCCCTCACATCCTTCACCATTTTCCGTAAAATTGCAGCATCAACTACCCGGTTGCCGGCAACCCAGTTGGAATTCATCCCGATGACGGATCGGTCCACTTCAACCTTTTCAAGCTGCGGGAGTCTGCCGCCGTTCAAGTATGCCCCTCTGTTCTTCACCGCATGGTAAAGATCATCACTTACAACATCGTAAATCAGTCCGATCACGCCTTCGCCTTCATGATAAACGGCTACCGAAATTGCAAAATGGCGCTTCTGGTGCACAAAATTCATCGTCCCGTCAATCGGATCGATCATCCAGACGGTGCCTTCAAGGGACGTCACGTCGTCCCCTTCTCCTTCTTCACCGAGCACCCGATGTTCAGGATACGTTTTCTTGATATTGTCGTAAAAAAACTGTTCGATCTTATTATCCATTTCTGTCACGAGATCTGCAGGGTTTGTTTTAAAGCGCACTTGCACTTCACTTGAAAAAGAGTCCTTCAAAAGCCGGCCAGCTTCTTTGATCCACCGCTTCGCCTGCTGGTCCACTTCCATCCAATAATCGGTTTCCATGTACTTTACACCTTCTTTTATCAGTTTCATCAATTTAGTATTGCTATTATTATGACATAATTCCCAACAAAAAAACGAACCTAAACCAGGTTCGTTTTTTCATCTGTTCTATTTTTATTTATGCTTCAAGCTGCAACAATTCTTTGCGTAGATGCTCAAGTTTCCGTTTGCTGGCAGTGATCCCTTCGCTATCTTTAGAGACCATAGCATCGTATAGTGTGGCTAGTTCATAATCGATTTCTAATTTGACAACTGGGATTCTTTTTTCAGCATCTGTCCTTCTTAAGGCTTCAACGACCTGTCTCATTAATCATTACACCCCTCTGTCCAAATTTTTGTGAAAAAGGAACATTGCCAAACTGTTATTTTTTAAATATTCTGATATCTTGATTTGTTTGTAATAACAGCTTATGTGCCGATCCTTTCAACTATGCTAGGTTACAAAACTATTTCCACCATTGCGGCATTTGTAAACATGCATGACTGCTAAAAGGCATCGAATCTTCAGCTGTTATACTTTATCGTATTCAAAAGTACAGAATTCGCAATCTCTTCTGCTCCAAAAAAAGTGAAAGGGGCGGATGGCCGGGGGTCCTTGCAGCCAGTCGGCTTACTTCTATTTTACATGATACCAGCGTTATCGGCAATCCCGGCGAGCATGTGAGCGTTTATGTTTGGCGGTTTCTGGTATAATATAAAAAAACTTGATTAATTTTGTAGAAGGAAGTGAGTACATGCAATTTGACGGATTTACAAAACAAGACTTTCAAACATTCCAAATCGAAGGCCTTGATGACCGCATGGCAGCGATCAAAGAGCGGATTCAGCCAAAGTTCAGCTCGCTCGGCAGTGCCCTTGCCGAAGATGTTGCCGCCTTTGCGGGGAATGAAATGCACTTACATATCGCAAAACATGCAAGAAGGACTAAAAACCCTCCAAAGGATACCTGGCTGGCAATTGCCCATGATAAACGCGGATATAAAAAACACCCGCACTTTCAGCTCGGGCTGTTCGATGACCACGTCTTTCTCTGGCTTGCCTATATATACGAAATGCCCGATAAGGAAAAAGCAGCGAAAACATTTCTCGAAAGTTCTGAGGATATCCTTTCCCAGCTTCCGGACAGTTATTTGATCTCACCCGACCATATGAAAAAAGATGACCTGCCGCTGACAAAGGAAAATTTGATCAGCACGCTTGAAAGGTTCCGTGATGTTAAAAAAGGCGAGTTTCTGCTCGGACGGAAAATTTATTCCGATGACCCGATGCTTAAGAACGGCGAAAAAGTCTACCAGTTTGCGAAAGAAACGTATCAGACATTAATGCCGATGTACAAAATGTCTATGCAATAAGGCGCCTTTACGAATTGGCAACGTCTTTGTCATTAGCCGCTGATGTCCGCAGCGGGACATCGCCAGTTGCGTTTTTTATACCTCTTACCAGAAAAAAGCGCCCCCCAGGGCGCTTTTTCACTTTGACTTGGAAGAGGCTGATTGCATCTTTATAAGGTCACCCTGCTCCAGCTGTTTCGCTTTTTGAATCGTCCGATAGCACGAAAATCCGCTTTCTTTTTCGAACTGGCCACAGAGCTGCTTTTCTTCCGATTTTGATGGAACAATTTCTTTGAAACGCCGGTAAACTGCGAGAAGGTCCTCTCTGTTGATACCTTTTCCGTAAGCTTTTTCTACACAATGATAAAAGTTGACGACATCAACCACTTCATCTTTGGACCAGTCATACGAAATCGGGTACGTATATTCCACCATCTCACCAACTTTCGTTATTCTGTATCCAACAGTTTAGAGGATTCCGGCCGCATTATGCAAATCAGCGGCACCACTTTCTGCGGATCTCTTCAGCTTCCCTCAGAATCCTGTTCAGTAAAACGGCCGCTTCCGGCTCGTCGTGGATGCGGCCGATCACCTGTCCACCCCATGCAAACCCCTTTGTTTCTTCGCCTTCATAAATGTACCGTTTATTGGCAGTCCCGCTTATGTAGTCTTTGAGCGCTTCATAATCAGGTGTTCGTTTTTCTATTTCAAGAATCTTGTCTGTCCATTCGTTGGCAAGAGCCCGTGCCGGTGTCCCGATTGCACGCTTAATGACGACAGTGTCCGTTTCACTTCCATTCAGGATCGCTTGTTTATATGCCGGATGGGCGTGCACACATTCTTTTACAGCGATGAAGCGGGTACCCATTTCAATCCCTTCGGCACCAAGGCTAAGTGCCGCCATAAGTCCCCGGCCGTCACCGATGCCTCCTGAAGCGATAACAGGGATATCGACCGCGTCCACCACTTGCGGAACAAGGACAATTGTTCCTGTATCACTGCGTCCGAGATGACCGCCGCCCTCCTGTCCTACGACCATGACTGCATCAGCACCAAGCTCCTCCGCTTTAACAGCCTGGCGCTTGCCTGCGGTCAAAACAAGCTTTTTGACCTCTGTCCCTTCAAGCATATCAAATAGCGGAGCCGGATTACCGCCTGTCACGGAAATGACAGTGACATTTTCTTCAAGCGCCGCTTCCACCATATGCTCAAAAGGGCGGCCGTGCTGCCCGATCGCAAAATTGACGCCAAACGGTTTATTTGTTTTACTTTTCGTCTTTTTGATCTCCTCTTTCAATGAATCTGCATCAGGAAGTGACATGGCCGTAATCTGTCCGAGTCCGCCGGCGTTTGACACAGCGGATGCGAGTTCCGAATAAGCAAGATAGGCCAGCCCGCCTTGAACGACGGGATATTCAATCCCAAGCAGCTCTGTAACCCTTGTATTCCAATCCACAAAAACACCTCCGAAGGATCATCTTAGTTTTATACCGATGTAACACTTTCGCTACTTTCAGCTGCAATTCCTGTCAAGCATGCTATAATTCTTGCGAGCGGTGACTCATTGCAAACTGCATGTTTCATTTTGCATCCTGGTGATAAACCATTCGTATGGGGTAATGATAATATGGTTCTTACAAAAAAGCATACAGGACAGCCATCTGCTGTTTTTTACGGTCTCTGAAATTCTTTTCAGGGCAGCTGCCTTTTAAAGAACGAATTCTTTTGCTATAATTCTGTTGTTTTAGGTAAAAAGTGTAATGAGGTGAGTGTATGTCCCAAAATGAGACACCGTTATTTACCGGTTTAAAGAAACACGCTGCTTCCGATCCGATTCAATTCCATATACCCGGCCATAAAAAAGGAAACGGTATCGATGCTGATTTCCGCGAATTCATTGGCGGCAACGCCCTTTCCATCGACTTGATCAATATCGCGCCGCTTGATGATCTCCATCATCCGCACGGAATGATAAAAAAAGCACAGGATCTGGCTGCTGCAGCTTTCGGCGCTGATCATACTTTTTTCTCAGTTCAGGGGACAAGCGGTGCCATCATGACTATGGTGATGACCGTATGCGGGCCCGGAGATAAAATTCTCGTTCCGCGCAATGTCCATAAATCGGTTATGAGCGCAATCGTCTTTTCCGGCGCTACTCCAATCTTCATCCATCCAGAGCTGGATAATGAACTTGGTATATCGCACGGCATCACACCCGATTCCGTTTCGAGGGCACTTGAACAGCATCCTGACGCAAAGGGTGTGCTTGTCATCAATCCGACCTACTTCGGCTTTTCTGCAAATTTGAAAGAGATTGTGGATATTGCCCATTCCTTCCAAGTGCCCGTACTTGTGGATGAAGCCCACGGGGTACATATTCATTTTCACGAAGCTTTGCCGTTATCCGCCATGCAGGCAGGAGCTGACATGGCCGCTACAAGCGTCCATAAGCTCGGCGGCTCCATGACGCAAAGTTCCGTACTGAATGTACGGGAAGGCCTTGTCCCGGTTGCAAGGGTCCAGTCGATCTTAAGCATGCTGACGACCACCTCAACCTCCTATCTGCTCCTCGCAAGTCTTGATGTTGCCAGAAAACGGCTTGCAACTGAAGGGAGGCAGCTCATTGAAGAAACGCTGCAAAAGGCCGAGAAAACAAGGAACCGGATCAATAGCATCCCTTATTTATATTGTGTCGGCAAAGAAAAAACCGGCACCCAGGCAACTTATGATTACGATCCGACAAAACTCATCATTTCCGTTAAGGAACTTGGAATCTCCGGCCATGATGTGGAGCTCTGGCTGCGGGAAAATTATAACATTGAGGTGGAACTCTCTGATTTGTATAATATCCTCTGCATCATCACACCTGGGGACTCGGAGGAAAATCTCGATACACTCGTAAAAGCGCTCCAGCAGTTGTCAAATAAGTTTTCCGCTGAAGGGACGCGCCGCCGGGAAACAGTAACAGTCGAGGTACCGGAAATTCCCGTCCTGTCACTGTCTCCGCGAGATGCATTCTATGCCGATACCGAACTCATTCCGTTTGAGCAGTCTGCCGGCAGGATCATCGCTGAGTTCATTATGGTGTATCCGCCCGGCATCCCGATCTTCATTCCCGGAGAAATCATAACAAAGGAAAACCTCCATTATATCGAAAAAAACCTTGAAGCCGGGTTGCCCGTACAGGGCCCTGAAGACGAACAACTGAAACAATTGAGAGTCATTAAAGAACACCATGCGATTATCTAAGATATGCAAAGCGCCCGTTCAGCGGGTACGAAAGAACCGGGGTACCTGCAGGCAGGCGCTTTTCCCTTCCGGAGGAGGCCATCGCCCACATTGCCGCTGGTGCCTGAAGCCGGCTACAAGTCTCACTTCCTGAGGCCCTGAGCTGCTAATGAGGACGGCCGCCGGACACCTGCAGCTGACAAAATGAAATACCGGTAATGATGTCCAATGCTTCCATTCCCATTAAATCTATTAATTTCCAAAAAATAAAAGGCCGACACGATATGTGTCAGCCTTTTTCGCTGTTAGAAAGGGTATTACGATTTATTTCTTTTCTTCTTGTTTATTAGACCCGCAGCCCGGGCATTTGCCATATAAGGTTGTAACCTTTTCATCCTCAAAGTGTCCTACAGTTGATTCACAAACCTGACATACGATTGTTCCCATCATTTCAGCCCCTTTGGATTTAATTATGGCAATGTAAACGCTTAACGTTTTGTTAATACCATATTAATATGACATATTTAGAATGTCAAGGCTAAATTGTATGACATAATTAGCCGCTTTTAAAAATATCTACCCTGTTTTGGGTGTATGTAAACGATTTAGCGGGGTTTATCAGAAAGACTGGTTTACCTTATAGAACTTTATCAGACCCGATGCTCCTGCCGGGTCTGATCTGTACGTTGCCCTCTGAAAGTGTATCTCACATCCGCTCCATTCAACCTCTATTATGAACAGGAGAGTGTTATCCAACGCTTTAGGAAAACACCATCGTATTGGAAAAGAGATAATTATAAAAAAAGTTGGGGAAACAGAAAAGGGCGCCTCTCCCGGCTCCCTTTTACCTGATTCAATCGTATTGAGTTTCAAGTGATGAGGTTGGCAATGCTTCTTCGAAGAATGAGGCGAGATCCGCTGCATCCTTTGTTGAAGGAATGTTGAATATCTTTTTGATGTGATCCAAATCGTTCAAGTCAGTAACATCCAGCAGAGATGACCGGCCGGTTTGCATACAGACAACGAGCGGCTTTCCAAAAAACATATTCGTGTAAACCAGACCGAAATCGTAACGGACATCATCGGTTGTGAAACCGATAAAACGGACCTTCACTTTTTCAGACTCATCGTACAACTTATCAAAAATATCCATCTACGATCCCACCTTTCAGATGTTATAATATTCTGACTATAATTATATGCCTCTTTTCATCAATATGCAAATGTTTTCTATATTTCCTTCTTATGGCTCATTTATTGATAACGTCAGATAGGGAGAACAGCAGGAAACAAAAGGATATCTGGAAGTCTATCTATTATGTACAGATCTTGTATACCCCTTTATCTAAATTTGCCCTTCAACTAAAGCACCTTTTAATGGAAAAAATATTTTTGTGAAAATCATAGTAATCTATTCTGGAGCTTTCCCGTTCCTTTCCCCTGCAGGCATTCGCTCCAATCCACTCAGTTGCAACACCCTTCTTCTCATAAAGCCATAATTGTGATTCATCAATATTTCTCATGGTTTCCTTTATTCGATTGGCATCAATCAGCTTTCACATATAACCGCCAAGCCGGTATTAGGGAAGCAATTACCGTCCATTTCACTTGCAGTTATAAACTATTGGTGAAAACGGCCCATTTTTATCGAAAGTGTATCAATCCTGTAATCATTCATTAAGTTGTAACGGCTCTCATTCCCTTTTTCCAAAATGAATGCTAAGATAATAAAGGAAAGAAACCGTTTTATTTTTCGGGAGGGATAGCTATGGGGAAAAGTGCATTTATTAAACTCGTACCTGCTTCTTTGCAAACATCCATCACATTGGATGAAGTGAAAGATTTTTTACATTATTATAAGGATATAACGCATAAAACCGGTGAACAACTTGGTTGGTCGTATGATGAAGCCGCTTTTCCATACGCCATAAAAGAGCGCAGCGATTCAGAAGGTAAGTGGTTCTATTTAAAATCCGATGAAGAACGGTACTATATGATTTTGGTCGGAATCGGGGAAGAAAAAGTGGAGAGTGCCGAGGAAGAAGATATACATACGATTCAGCACATTCAAATCACCCTGCCGGATGGATCTACCCAGGGTGACTTTACTAAAGCGATAGAATTCGCCAAGTTCCTGTCAAAAAAACTGCAGGGGGAACTGCATCTCTTTAATGGCCGAATCATGTACTATTATAAAAGGAAGTGACAGGGCTCCAATGCCCCGCCTAAATCAAGCCCTGCCAATGCTGGCAGGGCTTGATGTTTGTTTATATTATTCAGGTACTTTTATCAGCGCTGGATCCAGCATTTCATAGCCTTTTCCGCGGAGGCCGGCAACTATGTCTTCCAGTGCTGCATTTGTCCATTCACGGTCGTGCATGAGCAGGTTGGCTCCGTCAGTCAGATACGGGGAATTGATCATGATATCACTTAGTGCTTCTTTTGTCGTATAGTTTTTATCCCAATCGTACCCGTACGTCCAATTCATAAGGAGCATCCCCTCTTCCTCGACGACTTTTTTGGAATGATCGGTGTTGATGCCGAAAGGTGCCCGGAAAAATTTTGGCCTCTCACCTGTCACTGCCTCAATCTCATTATTCAGCTTCACGATTTCTTCAGTCTGTTTCTCGACTGACAATTTATCCAGGCGCCCATGACTATATGTATGGTTGCCGATTGGAAAACCCATTTCATGTATTTGTTTAAGTCTTTCCTTTTCTTCATCCGTATCAATGAAATGCCCGTTTACAAAGAAAATTGCCGGTGCCTCCAGCTTCTTTAATGTTTTGGCCATTTCCACGCCATATTTATCAGGTGCATCGTCGATTGTGATCAAAGTGACCTTTCCATTTGCATCATTAATCGGCTCTAATGTCCAGTTTGCTGCTTTCAGTTCATATGCAGGATCAGCGTCCCTTTCCTCTTGCTGGATATCCCGGTCTTCTCCATCCGAAGTTTCATCTTCAGCATCCTGCTCTTCAGAGGATTCTCCGCTTTGTTTTTCTTCCTGAGGGTTAGTTGCCACACCGGCTTTTTCCCCGGTCTGGGCTGCTTCCGCCTCTTCCTCAAAGTTATTTCCCGCAGTGTCTCCCGAAGCGCATCCTGATGTAATGACAAGTGCGGCCAGAAGCGATATAATCATTCGTTTCATCATTAACTCCCCCATGTTGTTTACAGGTCGTTCCTACCCGTTTATTATTCATGTTGTTTACAGGTCGTTCGTACCCGTTTATTATAATATACTCTGTTGATCCTTTCCTTATATTTCTAAAAAATAAACCTAAAGTCGGTGGTGCTGAAGATTGGCCGTTTTTGTATTATAATGGAGGTATTACATATACGTTAGGTTGGTCACCATGAAAATCCTTACAAAAATAAAAGAGCTCCGTCTCGTCGGAGGACGAATATTAAAAACAGGCGTCTCCGTATTCTTAACAGCATTCATATGCCTGCTCCTGGATTGGCCCGCTATTTTTGCTGTCATAACCGCTATTGTGACAGTGGAGCCGACAGCTTCCGATTCGATCCGTAAAGGATTCATCAGGCTTCCTGCTGCGGCAATCGGGGCTGCATTCGCACTTACCTTTACGGCCTTTCTTGGCGAATCGGCGGCTGCATATGCTCTTGCGGCTACGTTCACGATTTTTATCCTGCATAAACTTCATCTGGACGCCGGGATACTCGTTGCCACACTGACTGCCGTTGCCATGATTCCTGGAACCGCCGATAACTTTTTAAGCGCGTTTTTTGTAAGGCTTGGAACAACCACAACGGGGATTACAGTCTCAACGCTTGTCAACTTCCTTATTCTTCCTCCGAAATATTATCCAATGATTAATCGGAATATCAATAGAACGATGACGAAAGCTTCGGACGTGCTGGATGCTACAATCAAACATTTGGTCAAGCCGGAAAAACATCCGGCTCCTCCGTCACAGATGCTGTATCAGTCACTGCGCAGGGACCTCGAGCGGACATATCAGCTCTGTGACTATCAAAGAGCCGAGTGGCGCTATCATAAACATACGACGAAGGATATGAGGACATTCCATTACGCGCAAAAGAAACTGAATCTGCTGCAGCAAATTGTCTTTCATATCAGCAACCTGCAATATCTGCAGGTGCCTCCGGACACTTTTTCTCTAAAGGAAAAACAACTTTTACTGAAGACCGCTTCCTCCATCAAGGAAATCCTCAGAGACTCGGAGAATAGGATACCGGATCTGCACTATAAAGATATCGAGAAACTTGATGACGCTTTCTGGCACTTGAAGGAAGATATGTCTGAAGAACATCCTGATCGGTACCGCCACCATTTTTCATCTCAAACCATCATATTGTTTGAGCTTCTGACGATGCATGATGTTCTTGAAGATTTGCAATTTATCTCACAGCGCCAAAAAAAACTTCTGCGCAAAGCAGAATACTAATGGCATAAAGAAAGCTCGCAGATTGGCAAGCCTTAGAAGAAGACATAGACCCGGCTGCACTTATCTATATTCTTAAAATCGGGCATCGGGCTGATATACTTCCCTGCTGGCAATTCCCCTTATAAAAAACAAAATCCTCTGCCTTAATCAGGCAGAGGATTTTGCATTCTGAAGCCCTCTTTTTATAAGCAAACGATGGTAAAAGACAATGTTGGGTATAGACGATTTTCAGATTAGCCTATAAATAATAAAACACCCAGAGATAAAGGGCCCGTCCGCCGAAAAAAAGCAGAAAATTGAGAATGGACAGCCCGGCGGCAAGTTGTTTGTTTTGCAGAACCTGAGCAGCAATGTAGTAGGATATGTAGAAGACTACAGCCATGAATATGATCCGATATCTGATATGGTCATGGGCTGCCAAATCCATCGCCCATAAGAATCCGCTCCAGATCAACATGTGGACACTGAAAACGATAAAGTGTTTATGCATTGCCCCGGACCCCTTTGCTTGCGTGTTTATAAAATAAAAATACGCTCATCCTCATTGTATGCACAGCAGTGTAACTATAGGTTTCATTTTTGTAACAAATCCATGACATTGCCGGAATACGCGTTGAAGCGTGTTAGAATGTGTCTAAAGTTGCATTTTTTCACCGAAGAAGTGAGGGTCAGCAATGAAGAAATATATTCCTTTTATCCTTTTGCTTTTTATTTTCACACTTTCAAGCTGCCAGTTGGAAAACAGCGTCCAGGGAGATGAGGGAGCAGCCGGTTCCGGCTATCATTTACTCCTTGTTTCCGATGAAGAATACATGGACCATGAAGGGGAATACTTTGATGCCCTGCTTGAGCTAAAACAGGACTTTCCTGAAAAACTGAAAAACGTCTCTGTTGTTTCTTCCGAACAGGATCTTAACAAATATGCGGAGGGACTTGAAATTAATCATTATCCATGTCTGGTCGTCGTAAAGGAACAGGAAGTCCTGACGATGATAGAAGGCAAACAATCGGAAGACTTCATTATCGATAACCTGGTCAGGACTCTGAATGAACAATAAAGGATACCGCCTATATGCCAACCCCTTGAAAACTGCTTTTACACCAGTTTTCAGGGGGTGTTTAAATTCAGAACAAATGCATAAGGCGCCCCGCTTAGCGGCATACGCATAAGCGGTGATGCTCTTTCCTCCCGGAGGGGATCACCGCTTATGACGATAGCCGCTGGCGCCTGGAGCCGGACGATTCCCTTCTGGCTTTTTATCCACAACGCTTACATTTTATAACTTCCTAAACAATAAAAAACAGCCCCGCCACTTTGGGTGGGGCTGTCACATGTCATTTTTTACTTCACGATATGGATCGGACTGCCAAGAGCTACCTCTGCCGCTTCCATCGTGATCTCACCAAGTGTCGGATGAGCATGGATTGTCAATGCGATATCTTCCGCTGTCATTCCTGCTTCAATCGCAAGGCCAAGCTCCGCAATCATATCCGACGCATTTGGGCCTGCGATCTGCGCCCCTACAATCAACCCATCCTCTTTACGGGTGATGAGTTTCATGAAGCCATCTGCATCATTGAGAGAAAGTGCACGTCCATTCGCTCCGAATGGAAATTTGGAAGCGGTCACTTCCATACCCTGTTCTTCGGCTTCTTTTTCACTCAAACCGACAGTGGCCAGTTCCGGATCGGAGAACACGACTGCAGGAATTGCCTGGTAGTCGATAACGGATTTTTCACCACTGATTGCTTCTGCTGCGATCTTGCCTTCATAAGAAGCTTTATGGGCTAGCGGCGGCCCTTCCACAATGTCACCGATCGCAAAGATATTGTCGATGTTTGTACGGCACTGTTCATCAATTTTGATCACCCCGCGGTCGGTCATTTCAACACCGATTTGTTCAAGGCCGATTTCATCCGTATTCGGTGTGCGACCGACAGTGACAAGCACATAGTCTGCTTCAAAAGTTTGCGTCTCGCCTTTAATTTCAGCAGTTACTTTCACGCCTTCTTCCGTCTCTTCCACACCTTGAGCCATGGCCTCAGTGTGTATTTTCACGCCTTTTTTCTTGAGTCGGCGCTTAACAAGCGATGACATCTGCTTTTCAAAGCCGCTAAGGATCTCTTTTGCTCCTTCAAGGATCACCACTTCGGTGCCGAAGTTTGCATAAGCGGTCCCGAGTTCGGTTCCAATATAGCCGCCTCCGATGACGATCATCCGTTTTGGAACTTCCTTCAGGTTCAGCGCACCGGTTGAATCGATAACCCGTTTACTGTATTTGAAATTCGGCAATTCGATCGGACGGGAACCAGTGGCAATGATGACATTGTTGAAAGTATATGTCTGAGAATTCTTCTCATCCATGATACGGACCGTGTTTTTGTCCACAAAGTATGCTTCCCCGCTCAGGATTTCAACTTTGTTGCCTTTAAGAAGCCCTTCAACTCCGCCAGTAAGCTTTTTCACAACACTTTGTTTCCACTCCTGCACCTTGGAAAAGTCAACTGTTACATTTTCGGCTTTAATTCCAATATCTTCAGAATGTACAGCAGACTCATAACGGTGTCCGGCATTGATCAATGCCTTGGATGGAATACATCCTACATTCAGGCATACGCCTCCAAGCGTGCCTTTGTCGACAATAGCTACTTTTTGGCCGAGCTGCGCTGCACGGATGGCGGCTACATAACCGCCGGGACCCGCGCCGACTACCAACGTATCGAGTTCGATCGGAAAATCTCCTACAACCATATTTTACGCCTCCATTACTAAAAGTTCTGGATCATTCAGCAAACGCTTGATGTGATTCAATGCATTCTGGGCAGTTGCTCCATCAATTACGCGATGGTCAAAGCTCAAGGACAGAGCCAGAACCGGTGCTGCAACAATTTCGCCGTCACGTACAACCGGCTTTTCGGCAATTCGACCGATTCCTAGAATTGCAACTTCAGGATGGTTGATGACTGGTGTGAACCACTGGCCTCCTGCTGAACCGATATTCGTGATGGTAACAGATGCACCCTTCATTTCATCTGACCCGAGCTTGCCTGTACGTGCTTTCTCAGCGAGCTGGTTGATTTCATCCGAGATGGAAAACATGGATTTGCGGTCAGCATCCTTCACAACCGGTACGAGCAAGCCCTGGTCGGTATCCGCTGCAATACCAATATTGTAATAATGCTTGTGGACCAATTCGTCTGTTTCATCATCAAGTGACGTATTCAAGATCGGGAACTCCCTTGCTGCTGAAGTCAACGCTTTGACGACATAAGGGAGATAAGTGAGCTTGATTCCCCGGTCTGCTGCCACTTGTTTGAATCTTTTGCGGTGTGCAACCAGCTTTGTCACATCCACTTCGTCCATGAGCGTAACATGTGGAGCTGTATGCTTGGAGTTTACCATAGCTTTTGCGATTGCACGGCGGATGCCGCTCATTTTTTCGCGTGTTTCCGGATACTGTCCGGCAGGAACCTCAGCTTTCGGTGCCTCTTTTCCTCCTTCGGCTGCAGTTTCAGGCGCTTCTTCTTCTTTCGCTTCCGCAGTCTTCTGCCCTCCGGAAAGATAGCTGTCGATATCTTCTTTCAGAATACGGCCGTTTTTTCCTGAACCTTGAACTTTGCGGATATCTACATCTTTATCGCGTGCATGCTTCCTGACAGACGGCATGGCGATTACTCTGTCATTGACGATTTTACCTTCATCGCTGGCAGCCGGCTGGTCTTTTTGTTCGTCTTGTTTGCCTTTTTCGTCTTGTTCGCCCTGCTTCTCTTCCTCAGCTACTTTTGCTGACTCTTCATCGGCTTTTGGCTGCTCCGGCTCTTCGCCGCCTGCATCTTCATATCCCTCTGCATCAATGGTCACGATGACATCGCCGACGGTTGCGACCGTGCCTTCCTCCACTTTCACTTCCTTGACAGTACCTTCTACAGGGCTGGGGATTTCAACGACCGCTTTATCATTTTGCACTTCACACAGTACATCGTCTTCTTTGATTTCATCGCCGGCTTTTACGAACCACTTGACGATTTCACCTTCGTGGATACCTTCACCAATATCAGGCAATTTAAATTCAAATGCCACTGTCTTCGCCTCCTAATCTTTTTACTGCTGATCTTTTCATCTCTGGATGAAATCTGATGCCCGGCTTATGGAGAACCGTTCTATCTTTCCGCCGTGCATTAGACACTACTCAAGCATCCTTAGAAGTTAATGACGGTTTTTGCTTTGTCTACGATATCTTGATAGTTTGGAAGCCACACGTCTTCAGCCTGTGAGAACGGGAATACAGTGTCAGGCGCCGTCACGCGCAGCACAGGGGCTTCTAGACTCAAAATTGCGCGGTCATTGATTTCAGCGACAACGTTAGCGGCTACCCCTGCCTGCTTTTGCGCTTCCTGGACCACAATAGCTCTGTTCGTCTTTTCAACTGATTTGATGATGGTTTCGATATCCAGCGGGCTAACCGTGCGAAGGTCAATGACTTCTGCATTTATGCCTTCTTTCTCCAGCTCCTCGGCTGCCTTCAGGGAGGACTGCACCATTGCCCCATATGCCACAATCGTGATATCCGTTCCTTCCCGCTTCAAATCAGCTTTTCCGATTGGAATTGTATATTCTTCTTCCGGCACTTCACCGCGGAAAGAACGGTAAAGTTTCATATGTTCAAGGAAAATGACCGGGTCATTGTCGCGGATGGCCGAAATCAGCAGCCCTTTTGCATCGTACGGGGTGGAAGGGATTACCACTTTCAAGCCAGGCTGTTGCGCCATAAGGCCTTCAAGGCTGTCCGCATGCAATTCAGGCGTTTTGACACCTCCTCCGAACGGGGAGCGTACGGTGATCGGCATGTTCACTGAACCGCCTGTCCGATAACGGAGTCGCGCCATTTGTCCCGAGATGGCATCCATCGTTTCATACACGAAACCGAAGAATTGGATTTCAGGCACCGGCCTGTACCCCTGAAGCGCAAGGCCGATTGACATTCCGCCGATTCCGGACTCTGCAAGCGGAGTATCGAAAACACGGTCTTCCCCAAATTCTTTCTGCAGTCCTTCAGTTGCGCGGAAGACTCCTCCATTCACGCCAACGTCTTCACCGAAAACAAGGACATTTTCGTCATTTTTCAATTCGGTGCGCATCGCATCAGTGATTGCCTGGATCATTGTCATTTGGGCCATGGCTTACTTCGACTCCTTTGCTTTATATTCTTCACGCTGCTCCGCCAGGTTCTGCGGCAGCTCTTCATACATGATGTCGATCAGATCTGTAACTTTTTGTTTTGGTGCTTCATCCGCCTTTTTGATGGCCGCTTTGATTTCATCCTTTGCTCGTTCCACCACTTCGTTTTCATCTTCTTCAGACCATAAGCCTTTCTTATCCAGGTACTTTCTGAACCTTACGAGCGGATCTTTCTTTTCCCACTCATTGTCAAGGTCTTCTGTACGGTAACGTGTTGGATCGTCACCAGCCATTGTATGTGGTCCGTAACGGTATGTCATCGTTTCAATCAATGTCGGCCCTTCACCGTTAACCGCACGTTCTCGGGCAGCTTTTGTAGCCGCGTACACGGCAAGGACATCCATTCCGTCCACCTGCAGACCTTCAATACCGGCTGCAACAGCTTTTTGAGCAATCGTTTTTGCTTTTGTCTGGGCTTCTACAGGAGTGGAAATGGCAAAGCGGTTATTCTGGACAAAGAAAATAGCCGGGGCATCAAATGCTCCCGCAAAGTTGATGCCTTCATAGAAGTCGCCCTGTGATGATCCGCCGTCTCCGGTATATGTGACAGCTACAGCATCTTTGCCCCGCTTCTTCATTCCAAGTGCCACACCGGCAGTCTGGGTGATCTGCGCACCGATGATAATTTGCGGAGGCAGTGCGTTGACACCTTCAGGCATCTGATTTCCCTGGAAGTGGCCGCGTGAGAATAAGAATGCTTTATAAAGCGGCAAACCATGCCAGATAAGCTGAGGAACATCCCGATAACCAGGTAGGATATAATCGTCTTTGGTAAGGGCATATTGGCTGCCGAGCTGTGATGCTTCCTGGCCTGCCGTAGGGGCATAGAAGCCGAGTCTGCCCTGGCGGTTCAGCGAAATGGAGCGCTGGTCAAGAATTCTTGTGTACACCATACGGGTCATCAATTCGCGAAGCTTCTCATCAGAAAGCTCCGGCATCGCTTCCTCGTTCACTACCTCTCCATCTTCATTCAGGATCTGAAAAGTCTTGTACTGCTCTTCAACGTTTTGAAGAACTTTGTTTTCCATTACCTTCACCTCTTCCTTATTTATAGAAGCAATAATCCTAACTTTGAATGAAATCAACAGAATGAAAACCATACAAGAATAGGGTGTCCAAAAGATAGGATGGTATAAAAAAAACTGTTTTATCATCCAGACCTGTTTGCATCCTGTGAATCAATCAGGATCTGCCGTTGAAATCCAGTGTTTTACATACGCCCACTTCAAACTGTATCAATCATTCATCCAGTAAAATTAATACACCTTAAGTACAAAAACCAGTTTACACTATTCCATTTTCATCCGTCAATATCTTTGCTTTTAAAGGAATTGGGATTATCCGTTCACATGGTGTTCACAAAGAAACACTACAGAAACAGCGCTGTATTAGTATAATTTTTCACCTGTATTATATAAACTCGCAGCCGTGACGCGAAACTTATATCAATAAAGTTATACCTTCTTGACGTTTAAACATTCCCACCTTCTGTTTTGCCTTAAATACTATATTTTAAACAATTATTCCGGTCCTTCCTGAAGCCGATGAACGGAGGGAAAACGGCTCAGATAATCGACAGCCAACAGACACAGTCGTATGGCGGGCAGAACGGGGCCTGCAAATGGTTCAAAGGCTGAAACTGTTCCAAATACATAGAGAAAACTCGCCGATGGCAAGCCTTTAGGCGAAGACAGAGGCCTAATCGCCCTTATCTGTATTCTTAAAATTGGCCACTGCGTCGAAATGCTCCCTTGCTCACAAGTTATACTTTCGTATATTGGAACAAAAGCGCAAGGCGCCCCGCTTAGCGGCGTACGCATAAGCGGGGGTACCCGCAGGAAGGAGGGTCTTCCTTCCCGAGGGGATCACCGCTTATAACGATAGCCGCTGGCGCCTGGAGCTGGTTGACTCCTTCCTGGCTTTTTAATCCACGACGCAAAAATTTTATAATTTCCTTAACAATAAAAAAACAGGGAACGGAAATTCCGCTCCCTGTCAGTCATTTATTCAGATGCATTCTGTTCTTTTTCCTGGCCTTCGAGCTGGACATCAAGATCGGCCATTTTATAGAACTCTCTTTTTGACTTATTGTATTTCTCAGTCAGGTCATTGAATACTTTATTTGCTTCCATTACACTGTCATAACTTTTATTCACTTCTTCAATATGCTTTTTCAGCTCTTCAAGTTTCAGCTCTTTATCCTGGAACATTCCATAAAGTTCGAGATCATGCTCAATTGCTTTGCTGTATGCATCATAGAGTGCTGCATAAGCGTCGTACCTGTCATTCATATAAGATGAAAGCTCAGCAGCTTTCTTTTTTAACTGATCGTCCTCGAGCTCACCGGCAAGCTCCTCCACCTTGCTGAATTCTTCCCTGGAAGCCTCAATGCTTTCCTTCTCTTTTTCAATCATTTCTTTCCGTTTTCCGGCAAGTGTTTCAGCTTCTTTTGACAAACTGGAGATCTTGTCAAATTCCTCCATTTTCAATCCGACAATTTCATTATAAAGCTGCTGTTCTTTTTCCTCAGCTTCAGATAACGGTTCCTGCTGTTTTTCAAATTGCTCTTCCTGCTCAACAGCGCTCTCCAGTGCCTGATAGATTTCTTCTTCTGGCTGCGTGCCGATACTGCATCCCCCAAGGAAAAAAGAAACCCCGGCGATTGCTGCTATAAAATTGCGTTTCATCTGACAGCTCCTCCCTAATTTATGCCTGTCCTATTCCATTGTATGCGACACAGCTTAAAATGCATACTAAAAATTAAACCATTTCCTATTTTAGCAAAACCGGGCTGTGATTGCTAAAACAATCTAATAAAGTTTATTTCTTTTTTCAGGGATTAAACAGCAGTTTTATGGTTGATATCCAGCCAAATATGAAAAGGCTATTGAAAGTAGTTCAGGTGTTTTGGAGAAAACCTATACCTCGTATAGCACAATTGAATTCACAGCTTAAATTGTACAATAAGCAGCACAATAACTTTGGGCGCTGGGCTTTTCATTTGTAAGAAGTTATTCCATTACAGCACCCTTTACCGGAACAATATTTTATGAATATTATCACAGGATATTCTGGAGCTTACCCGTTCCTTTCCGCTGCAGGCTAGCCCCCTGAAGCAGAAATCAACTCCCCGTTTCATAGTGCTATGTATAGAGAACAAAGTCCTTCCTTAATCCGCTAATCTGCCTTTTAACTGAATGAACAAAATGATTCTCCTGTTTGTTTTAGCCTAATTCAGTATTTAACACTTCAAATTACACTTTTAATCACATCAAATAGCAAAAACTTCCTCGCTGACAATTTGCACTTTCCATATGGGGAACAAATGCGTAGCGGCGTACGCATAAGCGGGGATTCCCGCAGGGAGGTGCTCTTTCCTCCCGGATGGGGATCACCGCTTATGACGATAGCCGCTGGCGCCTGGAGCTGGACGATTCTCTTCCGGCTTTTTATCCACAACGCTTACATTTTATAATTTCCTTAACAGCAAGAAAAAAAAGGCTTGCCGGACAGCCAGGCAAGCCTTCGTCATTCACAATTGCACCAGATGGCAAACAGGCATCATGCTTCCTGTTATTTATCTTTAACCGCTCAGGGCTTGACAGTCTGCTGCTTTGCCGCCAATTCCATCCCTTTCTCCAGTGCTTTTTTGTTAAGCTCAAGAATCTGTGGGTTTTTGTTTGAAAATAATTTTTCCATCGCCCCAATAATTGCCGATTCATCGGCGGCGCCCGTCAGTTCGAGCAAAGCGCCCAATAAAATGATATTGGCAGTTTTGGCTTCCCCGAGCTCCAAAGCGGCCTCAGTAGCCGGAATGTAAACGGATATCAAGTCTTGCCGTTCTGATACAGAATCAACAAGGGAACGATTCACCACCAGCACTCCACCTGCCCTTACAAGCGGTTCGAACTTGTGAAACGACGGGTTGTTCAGGACGATTGCGGAAGAAGAATATGTGAAGATTGGCGAACCGATCAAATCATCGCTGATGACAACCTGCACATTGGCAGTGCCGCCGCGCTGCTCCGGTCCGTATGAAGGCAGCCACGATACCTCTTTTCCTTGAATCATACCTGCATATGCGAGCAGTTGTCCCATCGTCATGACACCCTGGCCGCCAAAACCGGCAATTACGATTTCTTCTTTCATCGCGCACCGCCTCCTGTATCCTTATACACACCGAGAGGATAGACCGGCATCATCTCATCCTTCACCCAGCCGAGAGCCTCGTCCGGTGACATTCCCCAGTTTGTCGGACAGGTGGACAACACTTCAACAAGTGAAAAACCCTGCTTATTTTTTTGGGTTTCAAATGCTTTGCGAATCGCTTTTTTGGCTTTGATGATATTCGGCCCGCTGTTTACCGATGCCCTCTCAATGTATGCAGATCCGTCAAGGGTTGCGAGCATTTCGGAAACACGGATCGGTGACCCCTGGACCGACGTGCTGCGGCCTGCAGGTGTCGTTGCTGTCACCTGGCCGACGAGCGAGGTCGGCGCCATTTGCCCTCCAGTCATACCGTAGATGGCATTGTTAACAAAAATGACAGTGATATTTTCCCCCCTTGCCGCTGCATGGACGATTTCTGCCATGCCGATTGAAGCAAGGTCGCCGTCACCCTGATACGTAAAAACAAACCTGTCTTCAGGAAGCACTCTTTTCAAACCTGTTGCAACTGCCGGGGCGCGACCGTGCGCAGCCTGGGTCATATCGCAATTGAAGTATTCATAGGAAAGCACCGAACAGCCGACCGAAGCCACACCGACGGTATCCTCCAGAATCCCCATTTCTTCCATCACTTCTCCGACGAGGCGGTGAATGATCCCATGTGTACATCCCGGACAATAATGAGTATCAGCTTCCTTCAAACCTTTCGTCCTTTCAAACACGGCTTTCAATGCGCTCACCTCCGGCTATGGCCAAATTCATAATTTGTTCCAGGATTTCCTCCTGCGCCGGCACGACTCCGCCCGTCCTGCCAAAGAAATGGACAGGTGCCCGGCCGTTTACCGCTAGCCGCACATCTTCCACCATCTGCCCTGCGCTCATTTCTACACATAAATATCCTTTCACGTTACCGGACATGACATCAAACGGTTCATCCGGGAACGGCCATAAAGAAATCGGACGGATCATCCCTGCTTTCACTCCATTTTCCCTTGCAGCATCAATAGCATTCCTTACAATTCTTGATACGGTGCCGTAAGCAACGAGGATGTAATCGGCGTCTTCGATTTTGTAGGTGCTGTATCTGATTTCACTTTGTTCGATTTTAACGTATTTCTCCTGCAGGCGTTTGTTGACCTCTTCCAGGTTGGCCGCATTCAGTTGCAATGAAGTGACCGTTTTTGCCGGCCCATCACCTCTTGTTCCGTTTGTTGCCCAATCTTTTTCCGGCAAGTGCCTTCCTTCCCGCTTCGGAAACTGGACCGGTTCCATCATCTGGCCGAGCATGCCGTCACCAAGCAGTATGACAGGTGTTCTATAATAATCGGCTATGTCGAACGCCTCTTGCATCAATTCAACAATTTCCTGCAAAGAAGCTGGCGCAAGGACAGGAACACGATAATCACCGTGCCCGCCGCCTTTTGTAGCCTGGAAATAATCCGACTGGGCCGGCTGGATATTCCCAAGTCCCGGACCCCCACGCATCACGTTGACAACAACTGCAGGAAGTTCCGCACCGGCAAGGTAAGAAATGCCTTCTTGCTTGAGGCTGAAACCCGGGCTTGAGGAAGAAGTCATTACCCGTACACCTGCACTGGCCGCGCCGTAGACCATATTAATCGCCGATACTTCGCTTTCAGCCTGGAGGAACAGGCCTCCGACTTCAGGCAGCCTTTTGGCCATATAAGCGACAAGCTCGCTCTGCGGCGTGATCGGATAGCCGAAGAAATAATGGCATCCCGCCTGGACAGCGGCCTCTGCTAGAACTTCATTGCCTTTCATCAAAACTTTTTCCATTTCGACCCCTCCCCTGTTCACGATGCAGAGCTCTTTCTTTCCGGCCTATATACTGAAATGACACCGTCAGGACAAATTCTCGCACACGCGGCACAACTTGTGCATGCTTCCTGGTCAATCACTTCCGCAGGCCGATAGCCTTTTTTATTGATCCTGTCAGCAAGCTTGATGATATGTTGCGGACACTCATTTACACAAAGACCGCACCCTTTACATCTCTCTTCTTCAAAAACGACCCGTTTGAGCATGTGATCTCCTCCTTTAATTTTCCCAGGGTGTTTTCAAGTAACGGACAATCGGCATAATTTCGTTATCGGTTTTGAAAGCGTTTATTTGGCCGCCAAACCTTTCGTCAATGACAGTAAAGGCAATGGGGATTGCTGTTTTACCACTGACATATTCCACAATTTCCAATCCTTTTTCAATAAAAGCGAGAGTCGTTTCACCGGCAAGATTCGCATTATTGATAAGGCCGGTTACTTTAAGCCGGGATGCCTCTTCTACCGCCCTGATTGTATCGATGATCCCATCTGGCCCAGACGTGTAAGGCCGCCCGATATTGATGACAAACAGAAATTCATAATTCTGATCCTTCAAATCATGGTAATATTGGCCAAGGACAACAGCGCCATCGCGGTCTCCTCCGACATCAACAATCAACCGGCGGTCACGTTCATGAATAGCAGCAGGCAGCCGGCCCGTCACAATCGGCAAATCAGAGAGTGCGATTCGTTCTTCCGGCGCAATGACATCAATCCCTTTTTGCTCAAGCTCTCTCCGCAAATCCCTTGTCCTGAAATAAGGGTTGATAACATCCAAATCGCCAAGCCCCACTTTTGCATGCGTGTCTCTTTCCCGAAATGCCATATTCAGTGCGATTTCTGTTTTGCCGCTTCCGAAATGGCCGGTTATAATTGTGATCCGTGCCCTTTTATCGACCGTCTTCATTTTATACAACCCCCTGTATCCCCTGCTTTAATTGTAGTAACTAAACGCAGGTAAGCGGTTACAAAGTTGTGATGAATTTTTGAAATATCATGTTCAAAAAGAACAGCCTGTTCTAAAAACTGTTCATTTAAAAGACAGGCCGGAAATATGCTAAACTATAAAAGGAAAGAATTCACCAGAGTGAAACAACGTTTAAGTGAGGATAGAAAAAGGAAGTGATGACGCCTTGATTACAATGAAAGATATTATTAAAGAGGGGGAACCGGTTCTGCGCGAAACAGCAGATGAAGTGGGGATGCCGCCTTCCGCCGGGGAACAGGAAACATTGAGTGACATGCTGCAATTTCTTAAAAACAGCCAGGACCCAGAGATGGCTTCTAAATACAATCTTCGTCCGGGTGTAGGACTCGCCGCCCCGCAAATCAATATTCCAAAACGTATGATTGCCGTTCATGTGACAGATGAGAAAGACCGGTTATACAGCTACGCGCTGTTCAATCCCAAGATTTCAAGCCACTCAGTCGAGCAAAGCTATTTGAGCGGCGGCGAAGGATGCCTTTCCGTTGACCGGGATGTCCCGGGTATTGTCCCCCGTTATGCCAGGATAACCGTACAGGGAACTGATGTTGAAGGGAATAAAGTGAAGCTGAGGCTGAGGGGATTGCCGTCCATCGTCTTCCAGCATGAAATTGATCACTTGAACGGTATCATGTTCTACGACCATATCGACCAGGAAAATCCATTCGATCCGCCTGCCGGCGCTAAAGAGATCAACCGCTGACCTATTGTTTGAACAAAAAACGCCGCTGGCCAGCGGCGTTTTTTCATATTAATATCCATCCCGTATCATTTCAGCAATCCAACCATTTTAAGGCCGTGTAATATCCCATCCTCAGTCACGTCCTTTGTTACATGAGATGCGGCTTGCTTCACTTCGGCCAGCGCGTTGCCCATTGCAACCCCGGTACCGGCATACTGAAGCATCTCCAGGTCATTCAGAGCATCACCAAAGGCATATACCCGGCTCCTCGGTATTCCGAGCTGGCCGAGGAAGACTTCTATTCCTTTTGCCTTAGATCCTCCCGCCGGCAATATGTCCTGTGATTTTTCATGCCAGCGGATAAATTTTATCCCATCGAACCGCCCATCGTAAAGATGCTGTTCTGCTGCTGTACTGAACAGCAAAGCCTGATAAATATCTCTATCTTTATAGTAATCGGGGTCATATTCAGGATGTTCCATCTTCAGGCTGCCGATACTCTCCTTTATATGACTGTGCAGCCTGGCGTTTGCCTTCATGCCCTGATGATCGAGAAAAACAAGCGGATGGCTGTAGCCTGCTGCGTATTCATCAACCTGTTTCAACACATTCCGATCAAGCGGATTGGCATAAATGACCTCCCCCTGATAAACGACATATTGGCCGTTAAAACTTACAAAAGAGTCGATGCCAAGTTCATTCCTGATATCCTCGAACATGAACGGCGCCCGTCCTGTAGCAATCGCCACATCTACTCCCGACTTTTTAAGCATGTCGACAGCATGTTTTGTGGATTCCGGTATTTTTTTATCATGATCAAGCAATGTACCGTCAATATCGAAAAAAACTATATCTTTCATTTATTCTCATCCCTCACCAGTATGATTGATGCTCTCAATTCCTATCATACGGTACTTGATAGGAACAAAGATGTCAACAGCAGCGCACAACAAGCATGTATGCCCCCTTCTCTTCGGGTTAAACTAGTAATAATCTGATCACCTGGAAAATGGGCGAAAATGCGGAAACATTAAAGAAAAAACGCGAGAAAAGTCCAAATGAGAAAAAGTTTTTCGAAAAAATAGAAACACTTTCCTGTTAAATGCTTGTTTCCACCGGTTGTTATTGTGTAATATATATTTAATGCGGATAGAAGCTGAGTCAAGCAGCTTTGAGAACGTTAATGCCCGGTGCAAGCATATGAAAGCTGACATTTTAAAAAAACGGCCTTATTTTCGCGGCGAGCGGGAATAACATAAGAAAAGCACGATACAAGCAAAAATGGACATTCAAGGAGAGATTTACCAATGATTTTTAAAGTATTGTACCAGAAGGATAAGAACCAGGTTCCAGTGCGCGAACGTACAAACGCCATGTACGTAGAAGCGGATTCGGAACGTGAAGTCCGCCAAAAGCTGGCAGAACGAAACCATAACATTGAATTCATTCAGGAAATTAACGGGGCATTTCTTGAATACGAACAAGCATCAGAAAATTTTAAATTGGAGACGTTTTAGTATATGAAATTTGTAAAAAATGACCAGACAGCAGTGTTTGCATTAGGCGGTTTAGGAGAAATCGGGAAAAACACGTACGGCATTCAATTCCAGGACGAAATCATCCTGATCGATGCGGGGATTAAGTTCCCCGAAGATGAACTCCTCGGAATCGATTACGTCATCCCTGACTATACCTATCTCGTAAAAAATGAAAATAAAATCAAAGGCCTTTTTGTCACACACGGACATGAGGACCATATCGGCGGCATCCCGTACCTTTTGCGGGAAATTAACATTCCGATATATGGCGGCAAGCTCGCCATTGCCCTGATCCGCAAAAAATTGGAAGAACACGGACTATTGCGGAATGCAAAATTATATGAGATCGAAGAGGAAGATATCATTAAGTTCCGTAAAACATCGGTATCGTTTTTCCGCACGACACACAGCATCCCCGATTCTCTTGGAGTAGTCGTGAAAACACCTCCCGGCAACATCGTCCATACCGGCGATTTTAAGTTTGACTTCACTCCGGTAGGAGAACCGGCCAACTTGACGAAAATGGCCGAAATCGGGCGGGAAGGCGTTTTATGCCTACTTTCGGACAGCACGAACAGTGAAATCCCGAATTTCACAATGTCCGAACGAAAAGTCGGGGAAAATATTCAGGATATCTTCCGCAAAGTCGAAGGACGCATTATCTTTGCGACGTTCGCATCTAACATTTACCGCCTGCAGCAGGTTGTTGAAGCTGCTGTGAAAACAAACCGCAAAATTGCTGTTTTCGGAAGAAGTATGGAAAACACAATTGAAATCGGAAGGGAACTTGGCTACATCAACGCCCCGAAAAACACATTTGTTGATGCACATCAGCTGAACAGGCTGCCTGCGGACCAGGTGACCATCCTTTGTACAGGAAGCCAGGGTGAACCGATGGCTGCCCTATCCCGAATTGCCAACGGTACACACCGGCAGATACAAATCATGCATGGTGACACTGTCGTCTTTTCTTCCTCGCCGATTCCAGGTAATACCGTCAGTGTCGCCAGGACAATCAACGCCCTCTACCGGGCGGGCGCAGATGTCATTCACGGGCCGTTGAGTGATATTCACACTTCCGGACACGGGAGCCAGGAAGAACAGAAATTGATGCTCCGGTTAATGAATCCGAAATTTTTCATGCCGATACACGGGGAATACCGCATGCTTAAAATGCACACGAAGCTGGCGAAGGATACAGGCGTTCCCGAAGAGAACTCCTTTATTATGGACAACGGGGAAGTGCTTGCCCTCAGTTCCGATAAAGCATCTGTTTCCGGTAAGATTCCATCAGGCTCTGTATACGTTGACGGCAGCGGAATCGGCGATATCGGAAATATTGTCCTTCGCGACCGGAAAATCCTTTCTGAAGAAGGCCTTGTCATCGTCGTTGTCAGCATTGATATGAAGCAATTCAAAATTGCAGCAGGTCCAGATCTCATTTCACGGGGTTTCGTCTACATGCGCGAGTCCGGAGATTTGATCAATGACGCCCAGGCGCTTATATCCAAACACCTTGACAAAGTGATGGAGCGCCGCACAACCCAGTGGTCCGAAATCAAAAACGAAATCACGGACACACTGGCACCATTCCTATACGAAAAAACAAAACGCAGACCAATGATCCTGCCAATCATCATGGAAATATAGAAATGCGGAGAGCACCGGGTTGCGGCGTATGCATAAGCGGGGGCATCCGCAGGAAGGCGTTTTTTCCTTCCTGAGGAGGCCACCGCTTATGTCACTAGCCGCTGGTGCTCGCAGCTGGACAATAGAAATTGCGGAAGGCGCCGGTCAGCGGCGTACGCATAAGCGGGGCGCTCTTACAAAGGGCGCCCTTTCCCTTTGAAAGAGTGTACCGCTTATGACGATAGCCGCTGGCGCCTGGAGCTGGACAATCGAAATGCCGAGAGCACCGGTCAGCAGAACCAATCCAACACCAAAAAGAACCGTCCATAATCATGGACGGTTCCTTTATGTTTATTTATTCAATTTACATTCTGTCGTCAGCAAGTCCTTTTTCAAGACGCGTAAGATCCTTATCGGCCCCGATGACAATCAAAATATCCCCTTCATGGATCTTTTCATTCGCCATTGGAGACACAATAATTTCCTGTCCACGTTTCAGTGCTACAACGTTACAGCCGTAACGGGCCCGGATATCAAGTTCAATCAGCGTCCTCCCGTCCAACTGCTTGCCTGCAATCAATTCAACGATAGAGTGCTCATCCGAAAGCTCCAAATAATCCAAAACATTGTTGGATATCAAATTATGGGCAATCCGGTTCCCCATATCCCTTTCCGGATGAACGACCCGGTCTGCGCCGATTTTTTCGAGAACTTTTGCATGGTAATCATTTTGTGCTTTGACGGTAATATGTTTGACACCCAGTTCTTTTAAAATAAGTGTTGTAAGGATACTTGACTGGATGTTATCTCCGATTGCTACAATCACATGTTCAAAGTTGCGGATACCGAGGCTCTTCAATACAGCCTCATCGGTCGTGTCAGCCATGACTGCATGCGCAGCTGTATTAGCGAATTCATTTACGCGATCCTCATCGATATCGATTGCCAGCACTTCCATGCCTTCTTTCGCAAGAGCCCGGCAAATACTGCCGCCAAAACGGCCAAGGCCTATTACTGCAAATTCTTTTTTCATTTTCGATTCCTCCACTTTTGCTGCAAAACAATCTGACCATATTTTAACACACCATGTATTTTCCTGCCGTATATTTTGAGAAAATACCTCTTCGCTCTTCAATCATGATAAAATCCTGATGGCATCCCTGTTTGAAAAGCCGGCGACAGAACGCCTACACCGTTGAGGAATCATTTTTCCCCTTTTACATAGTCAGCATCGAACAGGAATAATCGCATCAAAAGGATAAGAGATGGAATTAATAGAAACAGTCCTGCTATGAAAGCGATAACGAGGGCAATCCCCATTGTCGAGTTTGTGAATCCGGATTCCAGCGTAATGTACGGATATAAAATATAAGGTAAATGGGAAACCCCATAGCCGAAAAACGCAAAGAGAAATTGGAACATCACCATTACAAACGCTGTCCCGTAATGTTTCCTTTTCCAGATTAGCGTTACAGCAGCCAGGAAAAAAATCAGAGATAACACAAACATCCAGGAATAGTCGATCATCCGCTCAAAATGGACAGAGTTATGTGTTTTTAAAGACGCAAACACAAGGAGACTTGCCAGAATGGCTGGCGGGCTCCAGAACAGGGCAAATTTCCGCAATTCCTCGAGTGCCGGAACATCTGCGGCTTTGTCTGCATAGTACGTCAGAAATGATGCACTGATGAAAAGGACTGAAACGATTGCAAGAAATACGACACTCCAGGAGTAAAAGCTCGTAAACAGCTCTCCGGCATGAAATACGACTTCCCCTCCAGTTTCTTCAATGAAACCTCCTTCAGACATCGTCAACGCGGTCGACATCGATGCGGGAATGAGCAGACCGGTCGCACCGTATAAAAACGTATATAACTGTGAATCTTTTGAACCATAGTTTCCGAATGCGTAAAACGAACCCCGAATAGCCAGCAAGACGAGGACGATGCTGCCTGGAATCAACAGAGCCGTACCATAGTAATATGCCGTATCTGGGAAAAAACCGATCAGCCCGACAAAAAAGAAAACAAAAAAGACATTTGTCATTTCCCATACAGGTGAAAGATATCGGCTGATGATATCATTCATGATATGCTCTTTCTTTTTCAGCTTTCCGTAATATGCGTAGAATCCGGCACCGAAATCAATCGATGCCACGATAAGATACCCATAAAGGAACAGCCATAAAACAGTAATGCCCAGCAGTTGAATCGTCATCTCATGATCTCCCCCTTTCTCTTTTATTCCTTAAACCTGTACTCCAGCTCAGCCTCAACCGGGTTATTTTTAAACATCTTCCAGAGAACACGGACAGATACCCAGCCCAATACGATATACAATGCAACAAACAGGACAAGCATCAAACCGACGGAATCTGATGTGGTCGCACCTTCAGACACTTTCATATATCCACGCAATATCCAGGGCTGGCGTCCGACTTCCGCAAAAATCCAGCCAAGTTCAATTGCAACCATTGCCAGAGGGCCGCCAGCCGTAATAAGTCTCAGCAGCCATTCATTCAATGGGTTAAAGCGTTTCAGCCGGTATGCGATAATGTAGAGGAATGAGACGCCTGCCAAATACATCCCGATCATGACCATTCCATCAAACAGGTAGTGAATCCATAGAGGCGGTGTTTCATCCGGCGGAAACTCGTTCAGGCCGATCACTTCGCTGTCCGTCTTGCCGTGGGCAAGAATGCTCAATGCTTTCGGGATATGGATGGCGCCGTTAATGTTTCGGTCTTCATCAATGACACCAAACAAAATCAAATCGGCCCCTTCCTCCGTTTCAAAGTGCCATTCGGCGGCCGCCAGTTTTTCAGGCTGATATTCAGCCAGGAACTTGCCGGAGAAATCTCCGATTACTGCTGTCGCAACTGCAAAAAGAAAACCGGCAACCATAGTGAGCCGCAATGCTTTCTGATAATACACTGTATTCCTGCCCTTAAGTATATAAAAGGCCGTTATTCCAGCCAGGACAAACGCTGACGTAAGGTAAGCGCTGGAAAGGACGTGGGCAACCTTTGTCGGTGTTGCAGGGTTAAACATCGCTGCAAGCGGCTGAATGTCCGTTATGACCCCGTTCTCAATCAGAAAGCCTTGCGGCGTATTCATGAATGCATTGACGGTTGTGATGAAAAAAGCAGAAGCGGATGCCCCGATTACAATCGGAATCGAAAGAAGCCAGTGATAAATCGGCTTATTGAACCGGTCCCATGTATATAAATAAATTCCTAGGAAAATGGCTTCAAAAAAGAAAGCGAACGTTTCCATGAAAAGAGGCAAGCTTATGACCTGTCCTGCCACCTGCATGAAAGTCGGCCACAGCAACGACAGCTGCAGGCCAATTGCTGTCCCTGTCACGACACCGACCGCCACAGTGATGACAAATCCCCGTGTCCAGCGGCGGGCGAGCATCAAATAATGATTATCTTTCCGTTTAATGCCGATCCATTCAGCCAGGGAGATAAGCAATGGCACCCCGACACCGATCGTGGCGAAAATAATATGGAATATAAGTGTGACCGAAGTCAATATCCTGCTTAGCAATACGCTGTCCATTTCCATTTTTAAAACCCTCTCTTTCTCCCTGATGCACTCCTGGCCACCCAGGAAAAGTTAAGTTTGCACTATATGTATATGGTAAACCCCAAAAATGAAGGTGCAGTGAAATATTCTTGAACATTTTGTGACGACATTCACATATATGACCGTCATAGTTCTACTCTTTGTAAGACAATGAGTTAAATGGATGGTCCTTCCGCTTTATTCTATACCCGGCATAGCTCAAGCTTAATCTCAAATAATATTGGAAACCAGCGGATAACCAAATAGTAACCGATCAGTCCGGAAAACCTTTTTGTGTCTGTTTTGAATGTTATTCACTGTATACTGAAAACTCGCCGATTGGCGAGCCTTTTTGCGAAGACAGAGGGCGCATCCCCCCTTACTTCCCTGCTGACAGGTTATCCTTTCCTGTACAGTAAAAAGCCGCAGGATTGCCCCTGCGGCTTTTTAATCGGTTAATTGCCGGCCTCACTCAGCCGGCTGCCCCTTTATCAAGCATATTGAATTGCGCTTTCACAAGGCGGTAGTATTCACCTTCTTGCTCCATCAATTCATCATGATTTCCCTCTTCAATTTTTTTCCCGTGGTCAAGGACGACAATTTTACCGGCTTCCCTGATTGTGGATAGCCTATGGGCGATAATAATAGCTGTCCGTCCTTTCAGCAACGTCCGCAGCGCTTCCTGAATCTGCATTTCCGTCTCCGTATCTATGCTGGCAGTAGCTTCATCAAGAATGAGGATTTTCGGATCGGCCAGCAATGCCCTCGCGAAAGAAAGAAGCTGTCTTTCTCCCTGCGATAAAATATTGCCGCGCTCTTCAACTTCTGTTTCATAACCGTTGCTCAGTTTTGATATGAATTTATCCGCACCGACTGCTGAAGCTGCCCTTTTCACCTCTTCATCGGATGCATCCGGCCGGCCGAATCTGATATTTTCAATAATGGTCCCTGAAAAAATGAATGTATCTTGAAGGACGATGCTTATTTGTGTCCGCAAGTCACTCAGCTTCACGTTCCGGATGTCATGGCCGTCAATCTTCAATGACCCTTCTGTAACATCGTAAAAACGGGTGACAAGATTGGCGATCGTCGATTTGCCTGATCCGGTATGGCCGACGAGCGCCGCCGTCTGTCCCTGTTCAATAATGATCGAGACATCATCGAGGGCTTTGTTCCTCTCATCATATGCAAAACTGACATGATCAAGTTCAATTCTGCCCTTCATATCTTCAAGTGGTACAGGATCTTTCTTCTCTTGCACGTTCGGCTGCTCATCAAGGAACTCGAAAATCCTTTCAGAAGAGGCCATCCCGACAAGCAATTGGTTGTATACCTGTCCGAGCCGGGAAATCGGTTCCCAGAACATGCCAAGATAAAAAGCAAACGACACAAAAACTCCAATGGTGATCTCGCCCGACTGGATGAAAGTCGCCCCTATCCATATTAAAATAGCTGTTCCGACTGCATTAGACATTTCAACAAACGGCCGGAACATCGCATTCTTCTGGGTTGCATCCCGCCAGCTCTCCATCGTCTCACTGTTCACGACATTGAAAAAAGCCATGTTCTCTTTTTCCTGAGTGAAAGACTGGGTCACCCGGATACCCTGAATGCTTTCATTCAAATGTGAATTCAGCTTTGACTGCCGGATTCTGACTGTTTGCCAGGAACGGCGGATCGTTTTCCGCAGGTGGGTCGATATAAAAAACATGATCGGCAAAATGACCATTATGGCAAGGGTCAACTTTGGGCTGAGTGCAAACAAAATACCGACGATGCCAATCAGCATGATGACATCCATCAACAGATTGATGACACCATTTGTGAATAAGTCCTGCAATGAATTGACATCGTTCTGTATCCGGACAAGGATCGAACCGGCCGAACGGTTGTCAAAGAACCGATGGCTGAGCCGCTGGATATGCGTAAAAAGATGATGGCGCAAGTCGTATATGACTTGCTGGCCGAGCCGGTTCATCCAGCGGATCCGGAGCAAGTTCGCTGCATATGACAAAATATACAGGCCGCTAATAACAGCTACAAGGGTCCATAACAGCGGCAAATTTTTATTTTTGATGGCATGATCCATTGTGTAGACACCGATCAAGATCGGCACAATCAGGCGGACTGCTGTAGAGATGAGCATCGCAACAAAAGCGAGCGGCAACAAATTGGTGGAGTATGGTTTCAAATAACTGAACAGCCTCGCCATCTGAGACCAGTTGAACGGTTTTTCGATTGCCTGGTCAGTTGAATAACGAAACCGGTTCAATGTCCGTTCGGAAACATTTTCCCTTGCTTTTTCCACTGTGTTTTTACTCATTCCGCCACCTCCTGCCTGACCTTGTTCTGAATAATCTTTTCACGATCCTGGAATTGAATGTCATAAATCCGTTTATACGCACCGCCGTTTTCCAGTAATTCTTCATGACAGCCGCGTTCCACCACTGCACCGTCATCTAAGACGAGAATCTCATCTGCATGTTTTAAAGAAGAGATGCGGTGGGCGATAATAAACGTCGTCCTCCCTTTCATCACTTCCTGAAGCGCTTCCTGGATTTTGAACTCGGTTTCCATATCCACCGCGCTCGTAGCATCATCAAGAATGAGGATACTCGGATCAATCAGCAGTGCCCTCGCAATGGACACACGCTGCTTCTGCCCTCCTGATAGACCCATGCCGCGCTCGCCGAGCATCGTATCATATCCATTTTCCATTTCGGTAATGAACTCATGTGCCTGGGCTCGCTTAGCAGCGTCAATAATTTGGTCCATCGTCGCATCCGGAGAACCGTATGCGATATTATCCTTTATCGATGAGGAGAACAAAAACGGTTCCTGCAATACGAAGCCGATGCTTTTTCGGAGGGTTTTCAATGAATATTCATCAATGTCGCGCCCATCAATGAATATTTGCCCGTCAACCGGATCATAGAACCTGCTGATCAGCTGTGTAATGCTTGTTTTGCCTGACCCGGTCGACCCGATCAATCCGATTGTTTTTCCAGGCTCAGCAGTAAAGGATACATTTTGCAAGGCCGGTTTGTCTTCTTCGGTATATTGGAGCGTCACATCGCGAAACTCAACTTTCCCCTTCAACCTCATCCCGGCAATTGCATCTGTTTTTTCCGTATGTTTTTCATCCTCTTCCAATATTTCCAGCAGCCTTTCCCCAGAAGCTTTTGCCTGTGAAAATGTGTTAATGACGAATCCGAGGTTCATAATCGGCCCGATGATATACCAGACGAGGCTGAAAAAAGCGACAAGCTTACCTACCTGGAGGTCGCCGGAAATGACAAGATAGCCTCCAAAAGACAGCAGGGCAACGACGGAAATATTGCCGATGAATTCCATGAGCGGAAAATACTTGGCCCAAATATCGGAAGTCGTTATATAGTTTTCTTTATAATCCTTGTTCTTTTCCACAAATTTATTGACTTCGAAATCTTCCCTGCTTAACGATTTGACCGTGTTTATACCGCTTATATTCTCCTGTACTTTTGTGTTCAAATTCCCGAACGATTTACGGATTCCCCGGAAAGCCGGGTGAACCTGTTTATCGAATTTATATACGACCACGGCCAGAAACGGAAGGGCCGCCAGCGTCACGATCGCCAGTGGTATTGAATAATAAAACATTACAGCCAGGCTTACGCTGACAAGAAGCAAAAAGTTCAGTACCTGTGCAAATCCGAAGGAAAGAAAGAAGCGGAACCCTTCGACATCGGCTGTCAGCCTTGACATCAAATCACCGGTTTTCGCATTGTCATAGTAGCGGAAAGGCAGGTATTGAAGCTTTTGATACAGCTCCCTCCGCAACGCATACACCGATTTGATCCCAAATAAATCGCCGAGATACTGATGAAGATATGTAGCAGCCCCCTTCACCATCATAATGAGGATGAAGCCAATTGAAAGATAAGGAATGTATTGATAATTTCCCGCGATGATAACATTATCGATTGTCACTTGTAAGATGATAGGATAAATCACTGTAATTCCTGTCACGAAAACAAGGAAAAACATAGACAGCAAAAAATTACGTTTGTAAGGCCAATAAAATTGTTTCAACTTTTTAAACGTATCCAATCAGGTCCCTCCTTTAAAACAGCCGTAAATATAAATATATCGATACTCGAAATATCTTGCCATCAGGATTAAGAGGCAAATCAGGCTGTTTTTTCCTAAAAAAATGCATATCTCTCAAAAAATTTTCGATTTTCTCTTTTTTTCAAAAATTCCACCTGATTGAAACGAGTTGCGGGTGTGAGTTGATTGCTGATATGCCTGAAATGAACACATGAGCAAGGCGCCCGCCTAGCAGAGTATGCATAAGCGAGGCATCACCGCTTATGACGATAGCCGCTGGCGCCTGGAGCTGGACGATTCCCTTCTGGCTTTTTATCCACAACGGTTAAATTTTATAATTTGTTTAACAATGAAAAAAGCCTGACGACGGTTCGTCAGGCTTTGACTGCATGCTTTTGATTTAAAGTGTTTCCTGGCCAGGCTTCCAGTTTGCCGGGCAAAGACCGCCTGTTTGAAGTGCTTGAAGGACACGGATTGTTTCCTCGACACTGCGTCCGACATCGTTATGGTGAACGACAGAATATACAAGTTCACCTTCAGGGTTGATGATGAACAGGCCGCGAAGCGCGATACCTTCTTCTTCAATCAAGACACCGAAGTCGCGGGATACAGTATGATTCGTATCAGCAGCAAGCGGATATTTCAAATCGCCAAGTCCGTTGTCGTCACGGGATGTGTTGATCCACGCCAGATGAGTGTGAATTGTATCAGTGGAAACGCCGATTACTTCTGCATCAAGGTCTTCAAACTGATCATGTGCGTCAGAAAGAGCAGTGATTTCTGTAGGACACACGAAAGTGAAGTCCATTGGATAGAAGAACAATACCGTCCACTTGTCCTGCTTCATCATGTCCTCAAGGCTTACTTTACCGAACTCCTTGTTTGGCATTACCGCGTCCATTTCAAAACGCGGAGATTGTTTCGCTACCATACGTTCTGCCATATGTATCTCCTCCTATAAAAATGAATTGTTTGTCCTGCACACTGGTTATTATAACGAAGAGTTACTTTTTAGTCAATGTTAAATAATAATTAGTGTAAACTAATAACAATTCAATTAACTCTTGTTATCGTATCCAAATTAAGGATTCCCCTTTTCCCGGCAAATATGCAGGACTTCCACAGATTCTTCCCTCTCCGTACAATCAAAGAAGAAAGTGTGATAAACTGAAAACCGGTTTCAATAACAGTGTACCATGAGAAATTCATGGAAATAAAATGATATGATGCAGAAAGAGAGGTTTTTATATGGATTTTTCAGATATTTTACAAAACATTGCGTGGGCGGAAATTTTGAAGGACACTGCGGTCATCCTGCTTAAGCTGATCGGGATATTCATCGCCTTCGCAATTGTAAAGGGCATCGGCAGCAGGCTGATCGATTCAGCGTTTGACCGTGTCCAGAAACGGGATAATTTATCAGCTGCCCGAGCAAAAACGCTTACGTCATTATCAAAAAACATTTTCTCTTATACGCTGATTTTCATCTTTATCGTGATGATTTTTGAAATCTTCAATTACGACGTAAAAGCACTTCTTGCTGGAGCAGGCATTATCGGGCTTGCCGTCGGTTTCGGTGCACAGGGGCTTGTCAGTGATATCGTCACCGGTTTTTTTCTGCTGCTTGAAAAACAGCTTGATGTTGAAGAATACGTCACAATGGCTGGTTATTCAGGCATTGTCGAATCCGTCGGACTCCGCACAACCCAGGTGAGGGCATTTGACGGCACGCTCATATACATTCCAAACCGGGAGATTTCAAGCTTGAGCAATCATTCCCGCGGCAACATGAGGGCACTAGTCGATATGAGCATTTCCTACGGTGACAACATTGACGAAGCGACTGCCATCCTGCAAAGTGCCTGTGATCAATTTGCGGCAGAAAACGAAGCCGTCAAAGAAGGTCCAAACGTCATCGGCGTTCAAAGCCTAGGAGCTTCGGATGTTGTGATCAGGGTTATTGCAAAAACGGAAAATGGCGCACAATGGGAAGTTGAACGGCAGCTGAGGAAAATCCTCAAAGAAACACTTGATCAAAACGGTATCGAAATCCCTTACCCTCATCAGGTTTACATCAATAAGAAACAGGAAAATTAAATAGCAAGGTTTCGACATTCAAGGAACCTGCAAATGACTGGACAAGGAGGAATTCGCTTTATGCCATACGAGTCCATAGACGATTTGCCGGAACGAGTGAAGGATAACTTGCCGCATCATGCCAAAGAAATTTTCATGGAGGCCTTCAACTCTGCTGAAGAAGAGTACGATGACGAAGATACCCACTTCGCCGTTGCCTGGAGTGCAGTTAAGAATGAGTACGAAAAAAATGATGAAGGTGAATGGGTGAAAAAGGAAGAGGACCAGTGATGAAGGTAACGGTTTAGGTTGAAAAATAATGAAATCTTCTCTTTCATAAACGTTATTTGACTCGCTGCCAAATGATTTGGAAATCCCCAATAGAATTGGCCGTAAAAAAATCCATGAAGAAACCTACAGGTTCGGTTTTCAAGTACAAAATGGAAAATACCACACCAAACAGCAGTCCGATTAGCAACAAAATTGGGCTGCTTATTTTTTTGATATAGGCTCTGTTAAACGTAAGT